>JBQCDS010000097.1:0-9867 GCA_051961035.1 Trinickia sp.
GCCTTGATGGCCACGCGCGTCATGAAGCCGAACGCTTCGTTGAAATCGGCGAATTTGAATTGCCGATGAATGGCGTCGCGGCCCGCGACCGCTTGCCAGCCGCTCAATTGAGCAAGCTGAGATGCGCGTTCCTCCGAAGTCAGCTTGTGAATCATTGCTTCACCTCCTTTCGATTGGCCACGGGGCGGGATCGACCCTTTACGCCTGCCCAAGTTGAGCCCACGCGAAGGCCGACACGGCCATTTTTTCATAACTGGCACGGTGGCGCTGGATCGGCAGCCGTGACTCGGACCGAAAGGCTGGGCGGCGGCGAACGTGTTGTGGGTGTCGGTGTTTGCCTTCGCTCGCCCATCCATCGCCTGTGCCGCGCGTGTGACGATGTCGGTCGGCAGCGCGTCCCCCGCATCGGGGGCGGGTGAGTCGGCGGTGATTCATTCGATGCACGTGCAGTGCGGCCGATGCGTGCGATGGACGCGAAACCACGGTAAATTTCGTTCGCTATGCGATAATCGCGCACCCACTGGCATTCGGATGCGGAAACAATTCATGCTGGACCTCGACCATTTCGATTTGGCCTTGCTGGAGGTCCTGCAGCGCTTCGGCCGGGCGACGCACCAGCAACTCGGCGAGCAGGTGCCGCTGTCGCCCTCGCAAATCGGGCGGCGCCTGCAACGGCTGGAATCGCTCGGGGTCATCGACGGATATCGTGTCATGCTTCGCCCCGAAAAGCTTGGCCTGGGCGTGACCGCTTTTACAAGCCTGAAGCTGAAGCACCATGGCGATTCGATCGTTGAGCAGTTTCAGCAGCAGATCGACGTGCTGCCCGAAGTGCTCGAATGCCATGCGGTGGTGGGCGATGCGGACTACCTGCTGCGCATCGTCGCGCCCGATCTTAATGCGCTGTCGTCGTTCGTCATGAAGAAGCTGATGCGGGTGCCGGGTGTCGACAGCGTGCGCTCGAACATCGTGCTCACGACGTTCAAGCGCAACGGGCCGCTCCCGCTCGACCATCTTTCGCCCGGCGCGGCGCCGGCTTAGGTATTCGCGCGCCGCGGGTAGCGCCGTCCTCCCGCCTTCCTTGACGATCAGGCGGCGCGGGCGCCAAGGCTCTCGTTGAGCAGATCGACATACGCCACGGCAACCAAATCCGCGTGCGACACGCCGAGCTTCTCGAACAGTGCATGCGCTTCGGCTGCCCCGTCTTGCTCGTCGTCGTCGGGGGCGAGCACCACCTCCAATTCCACGAAATCGCCCAGCCCATCGACACGATCAAGGTGAATGCGCGTGCGTCCGGCCAGGAAGACATGGCGCTCCTTGGTCACGATGCCTCGCGTCGTGAGCGCTTGTGCGAGCAGCGCATGCATCGCATCGGGATTCGTCACGGGGCTGCGCGTGTAGTACGACGCCTTTGGCCCGTCGCGATCGTCGCGTTGATAGAAGATCAACTCGGACGGTGTCCCATCGTCGAACTGGCGAAGCTTGAGGCGCCCGCGCGGCACATCGTAGAAGAAATCCTGTTGACGAAAGATGAGCGGCGCGTCGTCAGCCAGGCGGCGGCGCGCTGGCGCAGTTCGTCGAATACGCGGGTGCGTGCTTTGAGTTCGATGTTGCGTGCCATGTCGAGCTCCTGTCGAAACGTGAGGTTCAGAGGCGGTCAATCGCGGCGGCCAGCCGATCTGGCAGGGATCGGTTGCTGCGATGCGGCCGTATGGAAGGCTGCATTCGTCGCTTGATTGCAATGGACAACGGGGAATCATGGGTTCTAGCGAAACGCCCCTCAAATCGCCCACTGCGCTTCGATAAGCTTGAACGCGGCGGCGATGGCCGGTTCCTCCCGGCGCGCCGCCAATGCGACGAACGTCAATTGAGTCGACACCGTCACCCCCTCGACAATCGTCAGCGCATGCGTGTGCGCTTGCTCGATAGCGATCGAGTCGCGTGCAAGCGATAGGCCGACGCCCGATTTGACGAGGTCGAGCATCGACGTCTCCTGATCGACTTCCGCTACTTTCACCGGCTCCGTGCCCGCTTCGGCAAATACGCGCGAGAGCAGCCGGTGATGCGCCGAAGCGGGCGGCGTCCAGATCCATGGCAACGTCGCCAGAGCGCGCCAATCCGGCGAGCGGCCGACGCGTTCCTTCCAGCCGGCCGGCGCGAGCACGCGGTACTGAAAGCGTGTCAGTGTCGCCGCATGAAAGAGGCCGTCCGGCATGCCGTCGTCGATCGGATGACCGATGTAATACCCGACGTCGAGCTCTTGCGCGCGCACCTGATCGGCCACCCAGCCCGACATGCCATGACGCAATGCCGTTTGAATCTGAGGGTACGTTTCCACGAGTTGCTTGAGAAATCCGCCGAGCCGCAAAAACTGCGGATCGAGGATCGTGCCGATGCGCAAGCGTCCGCGCACTTCCTGGCGCAGAGCGGCCGCCGCCCGTTCGACGTCTCCTGCGGCGGCGAGCGCGCGCTCGGCATGCGGCAGCAGCGCTTGGCCGTCCCGCGTCAGCACGAGCCCGTGCGAAGCGCGCACGAACAGCGCCACACCCAGCGTCTCTTGCAGGTTCTTGATCTGCAAGCTGACGGCCGGTTGCGTAAGATGGAGCCGGGCGGCCGCGCGCGTGAGATTGCCGACGTGCGCCACGGTCACGAAGGCCCGAAGCAACGTGAGGTCCATGACGGCGATATTAGCGCGCCTTATATCGCAGTTGAGAAGAACTCATTGGATTTCGCAGCCCATCGACGCATACGCTTCGTTGCAGCGGACCGCTGATCAGGCACGATTGTCTTGCCTCGCACGCGGCCGTTCCCATTGATCCAGCGGAAGCGGTGAGCGCGATGATGAACGAAGCGATGATCGAAGGCGAGTTCGACTATGTCATCGTCGGGGCCGGTACGGCGGGCTGCGTCCTGGCGAACCGTCTCAGCGAAGACGCGGATGTCAGCGTGTTGCTCATCGAGGCGGGCGGCAAGGACGATTATCACTGGATCCATGTGCCGGTCGGCTATCTCTATTGCATAGGCAATCCGCGCACTGACTGGCTCTATCGCACGCGCGAGGAGCCGGGGCTCAATGGCCGCTCGCTATCGTATCCGCGCGGGCGTGTACTAGGCGGCAGTTCGTCGATCAACGGCATGATCTACATGCGCGGCCAACGCGAGGATTACGACGAATGGGCACGCGTGAGCGGCGATTCGTCGTGGTCGTGGGAGGCCGTGCTGCCCGTGTTCAAGCGCAGCGAGGATCATCATGGCGGCGCGAATGCCTGGCACGGTGAAGGCGGACCATGGCGCGTCGAACAGCAGCGCCTCAAATGGGAGGTACTGGAAGCCTTTCGGAACGCCGCGCAGGAAGCAGGCATTCCCGCCACCGACGATTTCAATCGCGGCGACAACAGCGGCGTCGGTTACTTCGAGGTCAATCAAAAGCGCGGCGTTCGCTGGAATGCGTCGAAAGCCTTTCTACGTCCCGCGCTTAAGCGCTCGAACTTGACGGTCGTCACCGGAGCCCAAGTGCGGCGGCTGACATTCGAAGGCAAGCGCTGCACGGGTGTGATCTACCGCCGCGCCGGCACGACGGATGCACGCGAATACATCGCGCGTGCGCGAGGGGAAGTGGTGCTCGCGGCCGGCGCCGTCAATTCGCCGCAACTGCTCGAGTTGTCCGGTATCGGCAACGGGGCTCGCTTGCAGCGGCTCGGGATCGAAGTCGTGCACGATTCGCGTGCTGTTGGCGAAAACCTGCAAGATCATCTGCAGTTGCGCATGGCGTACCGCGTGCGGGGCGTGCGGACGCTCAACACCATGACAGCGCATTGGTGGGGCAAACTGCTCATCGGCATGCAATACGCATTGTGGCGCAGCGGCCCGATGTCGATGTCGCCGTCGCAGTTGGGCGCCTTCGCCAAATCCTGCGCCGACGACGCATCGATCACGCGCCCCGACATTCAATATCACGTGCAGCCGCTTTCGCTCGATCGCTTCGGCGAACCGCTGCACCGCTTCAACGCGTTCACGGCATCGGCTTGTCACTTGCGGCCGACCTCGCGCGGCAGCATCCACATCGAATCGAGCGACCCGCTCGCGCCGCCGATGATCGCGCCGAACTATCTATCGACGGACTACGATCGGCACGTGGCCGCCAACGCGTTGCGGCTCACGCGTCGTATCGCCCAGGCCCCCGCGCTCGCTCGCTACACCCCGGAGGAAATCCTGCCCGGGCCGCGGTATCAAACGGAAGAAGAACTCGTGCAGGCGGCCGGTGCGGTCGGCACGACCATCTTCCATCCCGTCGGCACATGCCGCATGGGTACGGCGGACGATCCGGGTGCCGTGGTGGATGCGAGGCTACGCGTTTTCGGAGTGACGGGGCTGCGCGTCGTCGATGCGTCGATCATGCCAACGATCACATCCGGCAATACTAACTCGCCCACGCTGATGATCGCCGAGCGTGCGAGCGAGATGATCCGCGCGGACCGACGTGCACGCGCGAAGTCGACGCAAGCGGCCGGGGCGGCGCCCATCGTGACGGCTCTGTGACGATCGCTGCACGAACTACCGACAGCCTCGCAGGGGTGCCGCCGGAAATCGAGTGAATCCGCACGACTTACTTGCCGCCGCAATTAAGCACTAGTGCAAATCCCGATGATTGCGCTGCATCATTGGGGAGACAATGCACGATGCCGCATGGGGCGGGGCCGACCTCTCCGCATTGATGCACCATGCCATAAGCGGCGGGTGTCCCGTTACCGAGGGGCGCACTGTCGGTGAAATGCGACGCGCTCGACAAGCGCGTGCCAATGCACGCTTCGCCTGACTTCGCATGGAAGGGGACATGATTCTCGGCGACACGATTCTAGAAACGCGCGGGCTAACGAAAGAGTTCAAGGGCTTCACAGCCGTGAACGGTGTGAACCTGCGCGTGCGTCGCGGCTCGATCCACGCGTTGATCGGCCCGAACGGCGCAGGCAAGACGACCTGCTTCAATTTGCTCACGAAGTTTCTCGAGCCGAGCGCAGGACAGATCGTCTTCAACAACGTGGATATCACGCGCGAACGCCCTGCCCAAATCGCGCGGCGCGGCATCATTCGCTCGTTCCAGATCTCAGCCGTTTTTCCGCATCTGACCGTCTTGCAAAATGTGCGCATCGGATTGCAGCGCGCACTCGGCACCGCGTACCACTTTTGGCGCAGCGAGCGCACGCTGCACCGGCTCGACGAGCGTGCGCGTGAGCTGCTCGCGCAAGTCGGCCTGACCGATTTCGCCGATACACTCACGGTCGAACTTTCGTATGGACGCAAGCGCGCGCTCGAAATCGCGACGACGCTCGCGATGGAGCCGGAACTCATGCTGCTCGACGAACCGACGCAAGGCATGGGTCACGAGGATGTCGATCGGGTCACCGCATTGATCAAGAAAGTATCGGCGGGTCGAACGATTCTGATGGTCGAGCACAACATGAACGTGATCGCGGGCATCTCCGATACGATTACCGTCTTGCAGCGCGGCGAGGTGCTCGCCGAAGGCAGCTATGCCGAAGTGTCGAAGAATCCGCTCGTGATGCAAGCCTACATGGGCAGTGCCGAAGCGGCTTTGACGGGGGCGCACTGATGAATCACACGGAAGGTGAAAGCATCGCGGTGAGCGACACGAGCCAAGCGATGGCGGGTGCTCCCGCCGCGCTGACGATATCGGGCCTGCAGGCGTGGTACGGCGAATCGCATATCCTGCACGGCGTCGATTTGAATGTAGCGCGCGGGGAAGTCGTGACCTTGCTCGGCCGCAACGGGGCGGGGCGCACCACGACGTTGCGATCCATCATGGGGCTCACGGGCCGGCGCACGGGCTCGGTGCGCATCGGGGAGCGCGAAACGATTCACATGTCGACGCATAAGATCGCGCATTGCGGCGTGGGCTATTGCCCCGAGGAGCGCGCGATCTTTTCGAGCCTGTCGTGCGAGGAAAATCTGCTGTTGCCGCCGATGGTGGGCGCGAGCAGCAACGCGATGTCGCTGGATGAAATCTACGAGATGTTCCCGAATTTGAAAGAGCGCCGAATGAGCCAGGGCACGCGGCTCTCGGGCGGCGAGCAGCAAATGCTGGCGGTCGCCCGCATCCTGCGCACGGGCGCGAACCTCCTGCTGCTCGACGAAATTTCCGAAGGGCTCGCGCCCGTCATCGTGCAAGCGCTTGCGCGCATGATCCTTGCACTGAAGGCGCGTGGCTACACCATCGTCATGGTGGAACAAAACTTTCGTTTCGCGGCGCCGCTGGCCGATCGCTTCTACGTCATGGAGCATGGCCGTATCGTGGAGCATTTCGTCGCGAGCGAACTTGAAAGCAAGATGCCGATACTGCACGATCTGCTGGGTGTTTGACGTTAGCCGTTGCGGCTTAAGGTGCCTCGCGTTCAATGATCACCGAGCGCGTCGCTTCTCACGCATCACAAAATAGTTGTACGCACAACCAATACGCGAAGAAGGAGATACTAATGAGGACCAAGTTGCTCGCAAACGCTGTTCGCACTCTCGCACTGACCGGCACTGCACTCGCCGCCGCGCTGTCGGCGCAGCACGTCGCAGCGGCCGAGAATCAAGTCACGATTGGTTTCATCACCGATATGTCGGGCCTTTATGCGGACATCGACGGTAAGGGCGGTGCCACGGCGATCCAAATGGCCATCGACGACTTCGGCGGCAAGGTCAATGGGCTGCCGATCAAGCTGATCACGCAGGATCACCAGAACAAGGCGGACATCGCCGCATCGACCGCGCGCAAGTGGATCGACACCGAAGGCCTCGACATGCTGATCGGTGGGACGAATTCCGCGACTGGCCTGGCGATTAACGACGTTATCAAGGAGAAGAAGCGCCCGTACTTCTCGGTCGGCGCGGGCACCGATGCGCTGACGAACAAGCAGTGCACGCCTTATACGATTCACTACGCCTATGACACGACCGCACTCGCACGCGGTACCGGTTCGGCGATCGTCAAACAAGGCTTCAAGACCTGGTACTTCTTGACGGCCGACTACGCGTTCGGCAAATCGCTCGAGAGCAACACGGCGAAGGTGGTGGAGGCGAATGGCGGCAAGGTGCTCGGCAACGCGCTGCATCCGTTGTCGGCTTCGGATTTCTCGTCGTTCCTGTTGCAAGCGCAAGCGTCGAAGGCGCAAGTGCTCGGCTTGGCGAACGCCGGCGGCGATACGGTGAACTCGCTGAAGGCGGCGAAGGAATTCGGCATTGCCAAGACGATGAAGATCGCCGCGCTGCTGATGTTCCTCGACGACGTGCACAGCGTGGGCTTGCCGACGGCACAGGGCTTGTTGTTGACGGATAGTTGGTACTGGGATCAAAACGCCAAGTCGCGCGAGTGGGCACAGAAGTATTTCAAGAAGACGGGCAAGATGCCTTCGAGCCTTCAAGCGGCCGACTATTCGGCGACGATGGATTACTTGAACGCCGTGAAGGCTGTCGGCTCGACCGATCCCGATAAAGTCATGGCGCAGTTGCACAAGCAGCCGATCGACGATTTCTATGCGAAGGGCACGGTGCGTCCTGACGGCGTGATGCTGCACGACATGTATCAATTCCAAGTCAAGACGCCGGCCGAATCGAAGAAGCCGTGGGATTACTACATCTTGAAGGCGACGATTCCGGGCGATCAAGCGTTCGGCACCAAAGCCGAAACGCAGTGCGATCTCTGGAAGTGATCGACATGCGGCGGGCCGCGTGAGCATTGGCACGCGGTCATGACGCGCGCGTCTTGTTTTCTTTGACGGCAGGTTCGATGGATATCTTCGGCATTCCGTTGCAGGCCATGCTAGGTCAGCTCTTGCTCGGGCTCGTCAACGGATCGTTCTATGCGATCCTGAGCCTTGGGCTGGCCGTGATCTTCGGCATGCTCAACGTCATAAACTTCGCGCACGGCGCACTGTTCATGCTCGGCGCCATGCTCGCATGGATGGGCCTCGCCTACTTCGGCTTGCCGTATTGGGCGATGCTCGTACTCGCGCCGCTCATTGTCGGCGTGTTCGGCGTGTTCATCGAGCGCTCGATGCTGCGCTGGCTCTATCGCCTCGACCACCTGTACGGGCTGCTGCTCACATTCGGGCTCACGCTCGTTATCGAAGGCGTATTCCGCTCGATCTACGGCTCGTCAGGGCAGCCCTACGACGTACCCGACGTGCTGGCGGGTGCGACGAACGTCGGCTTCATGTATCTGCCGAACTATCGGGCATGGGTGGTGGTCGCCTCGCTCGTCGTGTGCTTCGCCACTTGGTTCGTCATCGAAAAGACGCGCCTCGGTGCGTATTTGCGCGCGGGCACCGAGAACCCCAAGATCGTCGAAGCGTTCGGCATCAACGTGCCGCTCATGATCACGCTCACCTACGGCTTCGGCGTTGCGCTGGCCGCGTTTGCCGGCGTGCTCGCGGCACCCGTCATCCAGGTCTCGCCGCTGATGGGCCAGCACATGATCATTACGGTGTTCGCCGTTGTGGTGATCGGCGGCATGGGCTCGATCATGGGTTCGATTTTGACGGGCTTGCTGCTGGGGATCGTGGAAGGCTTGACGCGTGTGTTCTATCCCCAAGCATCGGCCACCGTCGTCTTCGTCATCATGGCGCTCGTGCTGCTCGTGCGCCCCGCGGGCCTATTCGGCAAGGAACGGTGATGCAAAGAAAAGCGCTTTACGTCCTCTTGCTCGTAGGGCTCGTCGTGGCGCCTTGGGCCGGCGCCTATCCCGTGTTCGTGATGAAGGTGCTCTGCTTCGCACTGTTCGCGGCCGCGTTCAATCTGTTGATCGGCTACACGGGGCTGCTTTCGTTCGGCCATGCGATGTTCCTCGCCACGGCGGGCTACGCGACCGGTTACACCATGACCACGTTGGGGCTCACGCCGGAGCTCGGCGTGCTGGCCGGCACCGCGTGCGCGACGCTGCTCGGCCTCATCTCCGGCTTCTTCGCTATTCGACGCCAAGGCATCTACTTCGCGATGGTGACGCTCGCGCTCGCGCAGTTGATCTACTTCGTCTATCTGCAAGCGCCGTTCACGGGCGGCGAAGACGGTCTTCAAGGGGTGCCGCGCGGTAAGTTGTTCGGACTCCTCAATTTATCGTCTGACCTCACGCTCTACTACGTCGTGCTCGCCACGATCGTGTTGGCGTTCTTGCTGATCGTGCGCATCGTCCACTCGCCGTTTGGGCAGGTGTTGACGGCGATTCGCGAGAATGAGCCGCGAGCGATTTCCCTCGGCTACGACACCGATCGCTTCAAGCTGCTCGCATTCGTGCTCTCGGCCGGTCTTGCCGGCCTTGCCGGCTCGCTCAAGGTGCTCGTGCTTGGCTTCGAAACGCTCGGCGATGCCTATTGGACGATGTCGGGCCTCGTGATTTTGATGACGCTCGTGGGCGGCATGGGCACGCTGTTCGGGCCGCTCGTCGGTGCGGCACTGGTCGTGACGCTCGAGGATCGCCTCGGCGATATCGGCGGGGCGCTAGCCTCGCTCACCCATGTGAACTGGTTCAGGTCCCTCGGCGAATCGACGACGATCGTGATCGGCATCGTCTTCATCGCTTGCGTATTGGCATTCAGGCGCGGAATTGTCGGCGAGATCGTCGCACGCGTTCGGCCATTGCGTGGGTGAAAGGGCAGGCGTTCCCAGGTGCGGTCTTTATGTCGACAAACCCCGTTGCTCCGCTGCGGCGCGTCATGCGATCGGCGCGCTGCCGCACGCACACGAGGCGCGTGGCTATGCTGCGGCGGCGTTCAATTGCTTCGAGCGGCGATGTGCAATTGCACGAATTGCGTGCTGCTGTGCACCACTAGGGAAAGTGCTAGGTTGTGGGAGAAGACGGGGTTGTTTAATCTT
>JBQCDS010000098.1:0-13471 GCA_051961035.1 Trinickia sp.
CCTGAATACATTCGCCGTGACGTCGATGCCTTCCCTCGCGAGCAGCGGTTTCAGTCCAGCGAGTGCGGTTTCGATGTTGCGCGTGACGGCCAGCGTGTTGGTGCCGTATTGGCTTTCCATGATGACCATCACGCCGGGTTTCGCGTCGATGGAGGCCGCGCCCACGGGCGGCGCGGTGCCCCACGTGATGTGGGCCACGTCGCCCAAATGAACCGCCGCTCCGTTGGCGCTCGTACGCAGCACGACATCGGCCAGCTTCTTTGTCGTGGCGATTTGCCCGTCCGCATTGATCGCGATGCGCTGATTGTCGTTCTCGATGAATCCTGCCCCGCGCACGCCCGTGGCTTGGCGCGCCGCCGAGATGACGTCTTGGATCGAGAGGCCGTATTGCATCAACTTGACGGGTGCCACTTGGATCTGCATCTGGCGCGTCTCGCCGCCGAACACGATCACATCGGCCACGCCGGGCACGCCCAGCAATTGCGGTTTGACGGTCCACTGCGCAATATCGTGCAGTGCGGCGAGCGAGCGGGTCTTCGAGGTCAGGCCGACGATGCGAACGACGCTCGTCGTGGTGGTCAGCGGCAGGAGCTGGGGCGGCGAAACACCGGCGGGCAGGGTGGCGGCCAGACCGTTGATGCGCTCGGTGACAAGCTGCCGAGCCTGCATCACGTTGGCATGATCGTTGAACACCAGCGTGATCGCAGACAAGCCCTGCATCGATCTCGAACGCATCGACTGTAGACCGACCATGCCGCCGAGCGCGTTTTCGAGCGGCTGCGTGACAAGCGCTTCCACTTGTTCGCTCGTCATGCCCGGTGCCGCCGCCTGCACGAGACTCATGGGCGGGGCGAATTCGGGGAAGACATCGAGGTTCGCGCGCGTCAGCGTAAAGAATCCGTAGCCGGCGGTGATGACCGCCAGCGCGTAGATGACGCCGCGAAAGCGCAGCGAAAAGCGGATGATCGCGTTGAGCATGGAGCGTGAAGTCGCGTTGAAGGGGGCAGGTGAGACGCGAGTCAGTCGTCACACTCGGGCGGATCCTTGCAGGCCGTGCCAATGCCTTGCGGCTTCAGTTCTTGCGAGAGCAGCAATTGCGCGCCTTGTGTCACGACCTCGTCGCCGGCATGGAACCCGGATTGGACGAAGAAGCCTTCGTCGCCCTCGTCGTCGGAAGGCACGAAGCGCCGCGTGAAGCGCTCGGGGGCCGTGCGCACATAAACCCACGTCTGCCCGCCGTACCATACTACCGCTCGCTCCGGAATCAAGAGCCCCGATACGGCCTGGCTCGACGTGGGCACGCGCGCGTCCGCGTGCATATTGGCCGGCAAAGCTTGGTTCGCAACATAGAGCCACGGGCTGCCTTGCACTGAAGGATCGGCCAGTGGCGAGGCGCCGAGTCTTTGCGCCTGCACCGAGCCAGCACCCGGCGTATCGATACTGATGCGCGCAGGCGGGAGCGCGCCCAATTTGCCCGGCAACGTGACGCGCACAATGACGGCTTGCCCCGACTGCAAGCGTTGGAGCAGCTTCGAACCGGATGCCGTCGTTGCGTTCGCGAGTGCGTCGCCGAACTGCTGCCGCACCGCACCGTCCAGCCCCTCGAGCGTCGCACGGGCCGATTGCAATTTCGCTCGATCGGCTTGCATCGCGGACTGGGCCTCTTGCAGGGCCTTTTGCGAAACGTTGCGGTCGTCGGCGTACAGCGCGCGGCTTCGCTCGTACTGCGCTCGCGAACCCGCGGCTTGCGCGGCGAACGTACCCAAATCCGCACGCGCGCTGGCCAGGCGGTTGCGTAAATCGAAGAGCGGTTGCAGATCGACGACCGTAGCGTAGGCGCTGATGCTCGGCTGGCTCGTTACCGTGCTAAGCGGTGCGACGCTGATATGACTGGCCCGCTGGGACTCGGCGCTGACCACGACCACCGTTTCGCCGTTGACGGTTTGCACCGTGGGTGCTTGCGCCGGCTGCGCGGCGGACTGTGAAGCACTGGGCGCTTGCACCGTGCGATAAATGTACACACCCGCCGCGCCGGCCAAACCCAGGGACACGACAGATAGGAGAATCAGCCGCAGTTTCATTGACGCGTCTCCTCGCTGAAGGTATCGCTTTCGGTTGTTAGAGCAAGCGGCTGCTGCATGGCATCTTCGAGCGCGCCAGCGCCTTGCTGTACCGCGACGATCGCATCGACATGCAGGGCTTCGCTCGTTTCATAGTCGGCCTGGGCTTGCGTATAGGTCAGCCGGTCCGTGGCGCCGTTCGCGAAAGCGGCTGCCTGACTATCGAGCTGCGCGCGCGCACTCGCGAGGTGCCTGTCGGACAATCGAAGCGCATCGAGGCTCGACCGATAGTGCGCCAACGCGTGCGCGAGATCGCCCAATATCTTGTCTTGCAGGGCGCCGGTACGGGCCGCGGCTTCTTTTCGTTTGGCCTGCGCTTGATGGATGCCGCCTTGGTTTTGATCGAAGATCGGCAGCGAGATGCCGGCCAGGCCGAAGGCGATCTTGTGCGTGCCGGTGTCGTACGTATAGCCTGGCCCCAGATGGATGTCTGGATATTGCTTGGCGACTTCGAGTTGCAGAGCGGATTCGGCTGCGGCATAGTCCGCCAGCGACGCGCGCAGATCGGCACGATGGAAAATCGCTGCGCGCCGCGCGCTCGCGGCCGGCGGAGCGGCCGGAACGGCGTCGAAGTCGGACAGATCGATCTTGATGCCGTCCATCGCCGCCACAGGCACGCCAATCGCGGCGGCGAGTTGCGCACGGGCATCTTCTTTCCGACTACGCTCGGCAGCCAACTCGCTTTGAGTTTGGGTATCGGCCAGCACGGCCGCGTCCACGTCGGGCCGCGCGAATTGTCCGACGGCCAACCGCTTGCGGCTCATCTCGGCGATCTGCCGCTGCGCGTCGGCCTTGGCCGACAGCAATGCGATGCGTTCACGCGCTGCGTACAGTCCGATCATCGCATCGCGCACCTGCGCGCGAACCTTCCATGCTTCGTCGATCGAGTTCAGGCGCGCGGCCTCGGCCGAGAAGGTGGCTTCATCGACGCGATAGCCGCGTTTGCCGGCCGTCTCGATCGGAATATCCAGCGCGGGACCGAACGTGAACGGCGAGCCGGGCCCCGGATTGGGCGTCGAGTATTGAAACGGCAGTTGCAGGACCGGGTTGGGAAGGGTGTCGGCCACTTCGATTCCCGCTTTTGCCGTCTGCCAATGAGCCCGCGCGACATCGAGCGCGGGGCTGTAAAAAAAAGCCGCCAGCGTGAGCATTTCGCGATTCCACCGCGCGGGCGGCCATGGCGCCACGTCGTGCCCCATTTGACGCACGACGAACGCGTGCAGCGCCTCGCTTGCGAGCGAGCGCTGCTCGAATTGGCGGGCAAGCTGGGCTGGGGCGATCGGCTGGGGATGGTAAGTCGTACAGCCGGCCAGCCCGACGATGGCAATCCATAACGCTCGGCGCATTCGGGCATCCGTTGATCGTTGCGCTGCCCATCGGGGCAGCTTCCGACGCGGATGCTACGCCACCGCTTGTGAAGTTTTCGTCAAGAAAGTGGCGGACCGTCGCGGCACGGATCGATCACGAGGTCATGGCTTACGGCGTTGCGGGCGGCAAGTGCAGCGAGAATTGCGTACCACGATCGAGTCGGCTGGACAGCTCGATCTGCCAGCCGTAACGGCCGCAAATTTTCTTGACGATCGATAGACCGATCCCGACGCCGTGCGTCTCAGCGGATTGTGCACGCGCCTGATAGAACCGATCGAAGACATGAGGCAATGCCTGAGCCTCAATGCCGGAGCCGGTATCCGCGATGCGCAGCCAACCGTCGGCGTATGAAAAGCGGACATGCCCGCGATCGGTGTGTCTTACGGCGTTGTCGGTGACGTTCGAAAGCACGATCGCCAGCGCGGACGGGTTCGCCACGACCTTGAGATCGCGATCGATGTCGACGATCGCTTCCAAGCCCTTGCGCGCGACGCGATCGGCAAAGGGGGCGAGCGCGGCATCGACGAGATTCGCGAGCGCGACCGGCTCGACATCATGCGCCGAATCCTCCCTCGCCAGCATCAACAGCGCGTTCACGAGTTCGCGCATTTTATCGGCCGCTTGTTCGATCTGTTTGAATCGAGCCAGCGATTTTCCACTGATCGATGCATCTCGGTCGATCAGTTCGCAACTCGTCTTGATCGTCGTCAGTGGCGTGCGCAATTCGTGGCTTACGTTCCCCGTGAACGCTTTCTCTCGCTCGATCATATCGGCCATGCGCGCGTGATAGTCGTTGAACGCTTCCACGAGCCCGACCAGTTCCGTTTCGTCGTACTTCCCAGGCTGGATCGAGGCGGCTCGCCCGAGCTGAAGCTGGTTCACTTGACGCGCGAGGCCAGCCACTTGCCGCACGAGCAAGCCCGCGAGGCCGAACGAGAGCCAGATGGTAAGCAACGCAAAAACGCCGGTGCCGGCCATCAAGGCGTTGATCACCTCTTTGAAGTGCCGCTCGTAGGTGCCGAAGTCATAGATACGATACAAGCGCGTCCCGCCGAATCCGACGATCGCCACGTGGATTTCGCGGCCACGGACGATGATCTCGTGGATGCCGGCCGACAATCGGGAGACCGATGCAGGCAGCGCGATGGGTACGCCATCCGAGAACGAGACGTAGCCGTTCAAGCTTGCATCGAAGCGGGGCAGGAGTTTCGCATCGGCTCGATAGCTTTTGAGCACGCTGGTCATGTCGTCGTGGATCAGCGCGGCGATCAGTCTTTCCTCCTGGGCTTCGGCAAGCGTCCTCACTCCGAGTGCTTGAGCGAGCAGCAAGGCGATGGTCAGCAGCGAAAAGACAAGCGCGACCTTGAAGCGCAGGCTACGTCGCATGGCGGTCGCTATCGACGAGCCGGTATCCGACGCCATGCACGGTCTCGATGATGTCGGCCTCGCCCGGCGCGCAAAGCGAGCGGCGAAGCGTATAGACATGCGTGCGCAGCGTCTCGCTGTCGGGCAGAGCCTCGCCCCACACTTCGCTCTCGAGTTCAGCGCGGGTCAACGCACGGCTTGGCGACTGCATGAGCATGCGAAGCAATTGCAGGCATTTGGGCGGAAGCTTCACCGGCCGGCCCGCACGCTCGACCGTCATGGTGGAGAGATCGAGACGTACATCGGCAAAGCGCAGATCCATCGGCGCCACGCGGCCACGGTAGCGCTTGATCAGCGCCTCGAGCCGCGCGCCAACCTCCTTGAGCGAAAATGGCTTGACTAGATAATCGTCGGCGCCGTGGACAAAGCCTGAGAGCTTATCGTCGAGAGAATCGCGAGCCGTCAGCATCAGCACGGGCGTGTCCCGGCGGGCTCGCTCTCGCAGTTCGCGGCATAGCGTGAGCCCATCCATGCCTGGCAACGACAGATCGAGCAAGATCGCATCCCATGTATCGGCGAGCGCCATCTGCAGGCCGGCCTTACCGGTGGACGCGATATCGAGAATGTAGCCGCTCGCTTCGAGGTAGTCGAACAGGTTCGCGGCGATTGCCGCGTCGTCTTCCACGATGAGTACTTTCATCCGGTGCCTCGGCGTTTCATCATTAGCCGCTCGCGCGGAGCGCATTCCTTCGAGCCGACCTGGGATCGTGTCGCTCGATTGGCGTGATACTAGCACCGCGGCGAGCGCAAGCAGGGTGGCTCACTGCTTTCGCAGCTTGACGACGGTGAGCGCGCCGTTCACTTGCTCAGCCACGAAATCGATCCGGTCGCCTATTTTGACTTGCGACAGCATGGCCGGATCGCCGGCTTTGAAGACCATCGTCATCGCGCCCATGCCGAGATTCTCGAGCGGCCCGTGCTTGATCGTCAGCTTGCCGGAAGCCGCATCGATCCTTTTGATTTCGCCGTGAGACATGCTGTTGTCGGCATCGGCCGATGGTGTTGCACCATCGTTCATGCTCATGCCTTGCATGTTGTCTGCCGCATGTGACGCAGCCGAGCAGGCCAAAGCCCAGCCCGTGACGATCGAAACGAAGGTCTTCTTCACCGTGTTTTCTCCCTGGTTGAAATGGATGCCGCCGACGCATGTCCGTAGGCGGGTTTCGTCTTGCGTTTCATGAGTCCGGCATCTCGCCGGCGTACTCGTAGGCCACGGTTCCCTTGGGGTGCTTGAACCAGCCTGGATCGCGATAGTCGTTCCGGTGCAGCCCTTCGCGCACTTTGACGACGGTGAACATGCCGCCCATTTCCAACTGCCCGAACGGTCCGGCGCCGGTCATCATCGGTAGCGTGTTGTCGGGCAACGGCATTTCCATGCCGCCCATCGCACCACCGGTGCTGCCCATCGCCATGTAATCGGGAATCAGCTTCTCGATGCGCTTGGCCAGATCCTGCTGAGGCACGCCGATGAGGTTCGGTACCTGGTGGCCCATGGCATTCATCGCGTGATGAGACTTGTGGCAATGGAACGCCCAGTCGCCAGGGCGATTCGCTGTGAACTCGATGGCCCGCATTTGGCCGACTGCCACATCGGACGTTACTTCCGGCCAACGCGCTGCAGGCGGGATCCAGCCGCCGTCCGTGCCGGCCACCTCGAAGCTATAGCCGTGCAGATGAATCGGATGATTCGTCATCGTCAGATTGCCGAATCGGATGCGCACGCGGTCTCCGGCGCGCACGGGCAATGGATCGATCCCAGGAAACACGCGCGAATTGAATGTCCACATGTTGAAGTCGGTCATTTCGTTGACGCGCGGCGTGTAGCTGCCCGGATCGATATCGTAGGCTGCGAGCAAAAACACGAAGTCGCGATCGACGGGCATGACGCTGCGATCCTTCGGGTGCACGATGAACATGCCCATCATTCCCATCGCCATCTGCACCATCTCGTCCGAGTGCGGGTGATACATGAACGTGCCATGCCGTTCGAGCGCGAACTCGTAGACGAACGTCTTGCCGGGTGGGATATGCGGCTGCGTCAAACCGCCCACGCCATCCATGCCGTTGGGTAGCGGCATGCCGTGCCAGTGAACCGTCGTGTGCTCGGGCAGCTTGTTGGTCACGAAGATGCGAACCTTGTCGCCCTCGACGGCTTCGATGGTCGGCCCCGGCGACTGCCCGTTGTAGCCCCAAAGGTTCGCCATCATGCCGGGTGCCATCTCGCGCACGACGGGTTCGGCCACCAGATGAAATTCCTTCCAGCCATTCTTCATTCGCCATGGCAATGTCCAGCCGTTCAGCGTCGCGACCGGCGTGTAGGGCCGGCCGCTCGGCGGTACGAGCGGCGGCTGCGTGCCGGGTTTATCCATCGTGGGGGCTTCGGGCAGCGATGCGGCGCCGGCTTTGCTGACGATCGCCGCGCCCAGCAGTGCGGCGCCCGAGCCGCTCAGAAATGTTCGACGGGACATCATGTCATTCACCCTCCGAGTGTGTTGCCGGCGCTGCCGGGTTGGGGTGCGCGTCCGGGCGGGGCAGACGTCCGCCGAGCGATTGCTGAAGGTCTGTCTCAGCGAGCCAGTAGTCTTTCAGTGCATCGATGTAGCCGTTGACCGCGCGGGCTTGTTCGCGCGAATCCGCGAGCAGTTCGAAGACGCTGGCGAGCATGCCGTTGTATCGCAGCAGCAGTTCGTCCGAGACGGTCTTGCGAAGCGGCACGATCTCGTCGCGGTAGTGCTTGGCTACGTCGTAGCTGATCGCATACGCCGCGTACGATGCGCGAACCTCGGAGCGCGCGTCGATCGCCAGCTGCGCGAGCCGGTTCGCGGCGCGCATATAGATCGCTTTTGCACGGGCAACCTTGGCGCTGCCGAAGTCGAAAATGGGAATCTCGATGCTGATCTCGTAGCCGTGCTCACGCCCCTTGTCAGTGTCGTAGTTGTTCAGATACCCGAGATCGAGGGCATTGACGAAGCGCGTCGCCTTGATGAGCCCCAGCGACGCAGCCACGCCCTGCGTTTGTCGCTTCGCGGCTTGGATGTCGAGGCGGTTTTGCATCGCATAGCGCTCTAAGTTCGTGCGATCGGCGCGCGTCTTCGGCAAATCCGGAAGATGGTCCGCAAGCGTGTACCGCGTGTCCGCACCCCATAAGCCCATCGTGCGCGTCAACGTTTCGCGCGCTTCGATTGCCTGCTGCCTCGCCTTGGCAAGTTGTGCGACGGACTCGGCATAAAAGGCGTGCTCGCGCGCGTCGTCGAGCCGGCTGACGTTGCCCGCGCGGCGCATGCGAGAGGCCAGTTCGGCGCCGGCTTGCGCGGAGTCCACCACCTGCTGCGCATACTGTGCCGCTTGCTCGGCCGCAACCGCGCGGATATAGGCGCGGCGGGCATCGGCGGCTACCTTGAGCATGCCGTCGGCCGTTTCCAGCTGGGTCTGCTCAAAGCGGCGCGCATCGATGCGCGTCGCGATCGGCAACGAGAGGATGCCTAGGACATTCGTGGAGAAAGCGCGGCCAATGGCGAGATCGCCGTTGCCCGCACGCGTGCGGCTAAACGTGAACCCGGGATTCGGAAGCCGGCCTGCCTGCACGAGGTCTGCCTCCGATAGCCCGAGTTCCGCGTAGGACGCCTGTAGCGCGCGGTTGTTGAGCAGCGCGACCTGCACCGCATCGTCCATGTCGAGCGGCTTGGACAGTAGCTCGCGTGTTCGTTTCGATGCGGCGTCCCGGTCGTCGTCCGTCTTGACGATGACTGCGTCCTTGCCTAGCCGCTCCTTGGCGGTGGAAGCGACGGTATCGAACCCGCCGTCTTTGGAAAATGAGGTGCAGCCCGCGAGCCATACCATCGCCGCGATCGCGGCACCCATCCGAAGGGAGACGAATCGTTGTTTCATTCGGTGGCTTCCTTATGCATCGGGTGATCCGAACCACCGTCGGCCGCTCTAGCTGGCGGCATGCCGTGGGGCATTTCGCCGTCAAGGACGGCTTGATTGGATTGCCGCCAACTCGATCGCTCGCTATCGCGATAGGGGTGATAGCCGTCGAAGGCAGACGGAACGATCAGCGCCGGAACCGAGGCCGTCGCATCGGCAGGATTCGCTGGGGCAGGTGTGGCGTGGGTGAGCGACGGCAAAGTAGCCGCCGCGCCAAGCAGCGCCGCGCAGATGATTCGCATGGGTTTTCTCGTCGTGCGTCACCGGGGCCTCACGGGGGGCGCCGGTTCGGTTTAAGGCCGCGGGCTGAACCCGCGAACGAGGATTAGACGAGAAGCGTTCGTGGAGGGCGTTCGATGCCGCCCGTTAGGAACGACACGATGCCGGCCGATGCGGCTGCGGGCAGGGAAGCGGGGGATGCGTCCAGTGACGCGGTGACGAGCGGCTGCGCCGGTAGGCCAGCGCCGACGCAGCACGTGGCACAAGTGAAGCACAAATGGGCGTGACGGCCAGCGTTGTCACCGTGCCAGTCGTTGGCGTGGTGGGCTTCGCCAAGCGCCGCATGTTTCATGTCGTGCGAGTGTGGCGCAACGTTCGATGGGAAGTTCTCCGAGTTTCGAATCGCAGCGCCGGTGGTATCGGCATGCATCGCATTGGCATGCGTCCAAACGCAATTCATCGAGGCGGCCGCGAACGACTGAACCGGAAGGCTCAGTGCCAGCAACACGACGAGGAAAAGTTTGCGCCAGTAAGACATGGTCGGGGAGTCTAGCACGCGACGAATGCGTTCGTCAGCGCAAGACGGGAATGACGACGTTATGCGTCTATCGCGGGCAATGCCATTGCGTTGACTTCGACGGTGAGATGCGAGAGCCCCCTGAACTGCTTGAGCAACGCGTGATAGAAGCGTGGATTGCGTTGCGCATCGCGCGTGGCGACCGATACGATGGCGCTCATGTGCCCTGGACCGACGCGCCACACGTGAAGGTCGAGCACGGTATCCCCTTTCTCCTCGATGAGCCGCCGCATGTTATCGGCCAAGCGTCGATCGGGATTCATGTCGAGCAAAATGCGTCCGGTATCGCGCATCAAGACCCAAGACCAATTCGCGATCACCATCGCGCCGATGATTCCCGCAAGCGGATCCATCCACAGCCAGCCGAACGAACGCGCCAATAAAAGACCGATGATGGCGAGCACGGACACCGCCGCGTCCCCGATGACGTGGATATAGGCGGCGCGGATATTGTGGTCGCGAGCCGCCGCTTCGTGAGCGTGGTCATGGTCATGATCATGACCGTGGGCATGCGCATGTCCATGTTCATGTTCATGATGGTGACCATGTTGATGCCCGTGATCATGGTGGCTATGTTGATGCCCATGCCCATGCCCATGATGATCGCCGCTCAGCAGCCAAACGCTTGCGAGATTGACCAGCAACCCGAGCACGGCGATAGGTATGGCCTCGCCGAAGCGAATGGGAACGGGCGATAAGAAGCGCGAGACGGCCTCGTAGCCGATCAGCAATGCGATCATCGCCAATACGATGGCGCTCGTGAACCCCGCGAGGTCGCCCAGCTTGCCCGTGCCGAACACGAAACGCGCATCGCGCGCATGCTTGCGAGCAAACGTATAGGCCAGCGCGGCAATGAGCATTGCGCCGGCATGCGTCGACATATGCAGGCCATCGGCGACAAGCGCCAAGGAGCCGAACAGGCTCCCGCCGACAATTTCCGCCACCATCATTGCGCTGCACAGTGCGATCACCATCCAGGTGCGGCGCTCGTTTTCTCCGTGGGCCGCGCCGAGGAAGATGTGGTCGTGCCCCGCGCCAAAGGCCGTGTTCTCGAAGTCAGTCATGCTTTCGCCTTGCCGTCTACTTGAAGTAGCTGTGGACTACGTCGATCAGTTGCTCGGTTCCGCTATTTTGGTCATCGGCGGGTTCGGCGTCGACGAGGTGAGTTCGGATGTGGTCTTCAAGTACCACGGCGAGCAACCCATTCATCGCGCCCCGGCAACTCGTGATCTGCTGGAGGACGTCCATGCAGCCACGCTCGTCTTCGAGCGAGCGCTCGATGGCTTCGACTTGTCCTTTGATACGGCGTACCCGGTTGAGCAGCTTCTGTTTTTCCCGAACGGTATGGCTCACGGCTGTGCCTCTATAGGGTAGGGGGGTATGCTAACACGGCGCGAATTCCCCGACACTCGTCCGGCGCCGCTACCATTGCGTTGCTGTCTACACCATAACGACCCAACGATGCCCTCCCATCGCGCCCCTACCAATCGCACCGCGATTCCCCGAACGGTTCAATTGCTTGGGCTCGTGAGCCTGTTCATGGATCTGTCTTCCGAGCTGATTCATGCGCTGCTGCCCATCTTTCTCGTCGGTACGATGGGCATGAGCGTCGCAGCACTGGGATGGTTGGAGGGTGCGGCCGAAGCCACTGCGATGATCGTGAAGATTTTCTCGGGCCCGGTGAGCGATTGGCTAGGAAAGCGCAAGGCGCTTTTGCTGCTCGGCTACGGCTTGGCTGCGTTGTCGAAGCCGCTTTTCCCGCTCGCGAATACGCCGGCGGTGGTGGTCGCTGCACGCCTGATCGATCGTCTTGGCAAAGGTATTCGTGGCGCCCCGCGCGATGCGCTCGTGGCCGACGTCGCACCACCGGAGATTCGCGGCGCCTGCTTCGGGCTACGACAGTCGATGGATACGATCGGTGCGTTCGCCGGGCCGCTGGCCGCGATCGGATTGATGTTTGCGTTTGCCGATCAGATTCGCGTCGTGCTGTGGTTTGCTGTGGCGCCGGCGGTCATTGCCGTCGCGTTGATCGCATTCGGCATCGAGGAACCCGAGCAGTCAAGCGCGCCTCGCGGCTTTCGATCGCCGCTGCACTGGAACGCGCTGCGTGAGTTCTCCGCACCTTATTGGTTCGTGGTCGTGTTCGGAGCCCTTTTCACGCTCACGCGTTTCAGCGAAGCGTTCCTCGTATTGCGAGCCCAGCAATCGGGAATCAACGTCGCATGGATCCCCGGCGTCATGGTGATCATGAGCGGGGCCTACGCGCTTTGCGCCTATCCGGTGGGTGCGCTATCCGATCGCATCGATCGCCGCGTGTTCCTTGCCTTTGGGCTGGTGCTTCTGATCGCGGCGGATGGCCTGTTGGGCGCGAGCACGTCGATCGGCGCCATTTTGATTGGCGTGTTTTTATGGGGGCTGCACATGGGTTTCACGCAGGGCGTGCTAGCCGCGATGATCGCCGAAACCGCGCCCGATCACTTGAGAGGCAGCGCCTTCGGCGTGTTCTATCTTGCATGCGGCATCTGCATGTTGCTCGCGAGTGTCATCGCGGGCTGGCTATGGGCGAATCACGGCGCATCCACGACATTTTATGCGGGGGCCGCGCTCGCGTTCCTCCCGCTGATCATGTGCCGTTTTACGCCCCGAGCTTAAAGGGCGATACCCCAAAGGTTCGAACGCCGTTCGACTTTCGGGGCGAACGTCAGGTTCGAATCGGTGATTCGAACGCAATGGGACATGCCGTATTGTTCGGCCTCCTTGTGTTCCGAGTCGCTGCTGGCAATCGCGGCGGCGCATTCGCGAGGAACGCCGAGCGCGTCGAGCGCGACATCGAACGGGTGCCGACTCGCGCCGGCGGCCGATTGACGCGCGTCCGTCACGACGACCGAAAACCGATCGAGCGTTTGCGCGCCGAACATTCCTTCGAACATCGCGCTCAGCCGCGAAGCGGGGAGCGTTGTCACCAGGCCTAGCCGATAGCCTTCGGCCGAGGCACGATCGACGCACTGCATGATCGTGTCCCGCTGCCGTTGCGATTCGGCTGATTCCGGTTTGGCTTCGATTTGCTCGAATGCCGCGTCGAGCGTCGTTACGATAGCTTCGATGGTCATGTGCACTCCTTTCGTTCAAGGACTTCACTGCGTGACGGCGCGCGAGGCGCTTGTCTTCGCGATAAAGATAAAGATTCGATTGCCGTCCGGCGGCGGGCAGCACCAGGCAGCTAGTGCAGCTTGATCGACGGACGATTGCGGCTTTGCAACCAGTGGCTCAGCGATTGCAGCAGGGTTCGCTTCGTTCCATGCAGGCCGAACAAATGCTTGCGATAAAGGAACTTATATAGGCCGATCGCCGCTAGCCCATCAATGACGAGCGTGCGCGAGCGCGTGCCAGGATCGGTCTGGTACACCGCTCCCGCGTGCCCGAGCGACACCACCGTGCCGGCATCGTGAAAGCTGAAACCGGCCACGCGCTTGCCTGACAGGCGCTGTGCGAATGCGCGCGCGAGATACATCGCCTGCTGATGGGCGACTTGCGCGCGGGGCGGCAGAAAACCGCGCTTGCCTTCCAGCGGGCACGCGGCGCAATCGCCGAATGCGAACACGTGGGGATCGTCGGGGCTTTGCAACGTATCCTTGACGATCACTTGATTCGATGCATTCAAAGCGATGCCGTCGAGCTGCCTCATAATAACCGGCCCCGCGACGCCTGCGGCCCAAATGGTGATGTCGCTGGCCAATCGGTCGGCACTTGCGGTGAGGATCGCATCGTTCTTCACTTCAGATACGCGCACGCCCGTCAGCACATCGATATGCAATCGTCCGAGTTGCGTCTGGGT
>JBQCDS010000099.1:0-2827 GCA_051961035.1 Trinickia sp.
CAGCAAGCCGTTGCATTCGCGGCAGCGTGCAACGTCATCGCTTATTTCATTTTTCACCTGAAGGTTGCACAGACAGTCGGCAAAGGCACGATCGATCCACAGATCGTCGATCACTACGTCATCTTCGGCGCGCTCGCCGGTGCGATCGTCTGGAACATCCTGACTTGGCGCTTCGGCATTCCGGCCAGTTCGTCTCACGCGCTGATCGGCGGGCTCGTGGGCGCCGCGCTCGCGAAATCCGGCTGGTGGGCGCTGAACCTCGACGGGATCTTGAAAACCGTCGCGTTCATCTTCATCTCGCCGCTGCTCGGGTTCATCCTCGGCTCGTTCTTTATGACGGCGGTGTCATGGATCTACTTCCGCACACCGCCAAGTAAGGTCGACAGACGTTTCCGCCGCCTGCAATTCATCTCGGCGGGCTTGTACAGCCTTGGGCACGGCGGCAATGACGCGCAAAAGACAATCGGCATCATCTGGATGCTGCTGATCGCCACGGGTTATGCCTCCGCAACGGCGGAATCGCCGCCGGTCTGGGTCATCGGCGCCTGTTATCTGTCGATGGGCCTCGGTACGCTGTTCGGCGGCTGGCGCATCGTGCGCACGATGGGCCAGAGGATCACGAAGCTCAAGCCCGTCGGTGGTTTTTGCGCGGAAGCGGGCGGGGCGATCACGCTGTTCACGGCGTCCGCCATCGGCGTGCCTGTGTCGACAACCCATACGATTACCGGCGCAATCGTCGGCGTGGGCGCGACGCAGAAGCTATCGGCTGTGCGCTGGGGCGTGGCCGGCAGCATCGTTTGGGCGTGGATCTTGACGATCCCAGCCTCGGCGGTGCTTGCGGCGATAGCCTGGTGGCTCGCAACGCGCTTGTTCTGAGCGGTTGAACGAAAGGCGCGCCGTTTCGTCAGTTCCCGTTATTGGCGAAACGCGCGATCGGATCGTCGTCGTCCGAGGCCGGAGCGCCAGGAGCCGCCGGCGCCGCCGATGCACGCCCGGCCTGCGTGGCCCCGGGTGTCGGCGCGGGCGCTACCTGCGAGGCACCGGCTTGCCGAGCTTGCTGCGCGGCTTGCTTGGCAGCGGCTGGAGGCGGCTCGAACGCGTCGGCCGCGGCATCGATCGGGTCTGTGCTCGGCGCCGTCGTCGCCTGGCTCCCCCCGACGGTGGCCTGCACGGGCGAGATCGCATGAGCGCCCGATGAGGCTGCGCCGGCCGCCACCGTCTCCGGCGGCGGCTCAGCGGGTGCTTCCGGGGCAGAAGGCGTGCGCGGCGACGCCAATTCGGTCGGCGCATCGAATGGCGACGGCCGCTCGAGCGGCGGCGCGACGCGTCGAATGCCATCAAAGCGTTTGGCCCAGTAGGGGTTCGTCAGATAGTCGAGCCGCACGGTGCCGCCCGTCGACGGCGCATTCACGAAGCGTAGCTTGCCGACATAGATGCCGACGTGCGAATGCGGCCGGCCCGTCGTATTGAAGAAGATCAGATCGCCCGGCGCGATCTCGTCGGGCTCGATCGATTCACCTCGGCGGCTCATGTCGGCGGTGGTGCGCGGCAGATCGATACGGGCTGCGCGCGCGACGACATACCTCACAAGGCCGCTGCAATCGAACCCGCTAGTTGGCGTATTGCCGCCCCACCGATACGGTACGCCGATGAGGCTCATCGCCTCGATGGAAATCTCTTCGCGTCCGATACTGTGATCGACGAACCTGGGCAAGCCCGGCGGCATTGTGCGCCACGTCGTTGCGCCGTATGAACTGCCGCCCGAGCGGGCACTCCTGGGCGGCGCGCTCGAGCACGCAGCCAATGACAGCACGACGAAAATGACGAGCCAGGTTCGCAGCATTGAAAGAAAACGGGCCGGCCTCGGGTCCGGAAGTGTATCGGGCGGGGAGCCGCCAAAGCCGTCGCTCGCTCGCTGTATTGCGGCCGATAGTAGCCCTATGGGCGGGCCTTGGGCAAGAATTCTTCAGAAACGACTTTAAGTTTCGCGCGTAAGCGTTGTCTTGCCGATACGCCCGCGCGAATGTCGTCAGCGTCGGGCAAATAAAAAAAAAGCGCCCGGCTAACCGGGCGCTGAGCATCGGACACGAGCATCGGGGCGAACGGGCCGCCCCGAGAACCGCTCAAAGAATGTCGGACGCGTAATCCGCAAGCCGCGAGCGTTCGCCGCGCGCGAGCGTGACGTGGCCGCTGTGCGCCCAGCCTTTGAAGCGATCGACGACGTAGGTCAATCCCGAGCTGCCTTCCGTCAGATACGGCGTATCGATTTGCGCAATATTGCCGAGACAGACGATCTTCGTCCCCGGACCGGCGCGGGTGACGAGCGTCTTCATTTGCTTGGGCGTTAGATTTTGCGCTTCGTCGATGATCAGATACTTGTCGACGAACGTGCGACCACGCATGAAATTCATGCTCTTGATCTTCAGGCGCGAGCGAATCAGCTCTTGCGTGGCGGCGCGGCCCCATTCGCCCGCGCTGTCGTCGGTGCGTTGCAGCACTTCCAGGTTGTCGTCGAATGCGCCCATCCAAGGCTGCATCTTCTCTTCCTCCGTGCCCGGCAAAAAGCCGATGTCTTCGCCCACGGGCACCGTCGCGCGCGTGACGATGATCTCGTTGTATCGCTTTTCGTCGAGCACTTGCGCGAGGCCGGCGGCCAATGCGACGAGCGTCTTGCCCGTGCCGGCTTGGCCCAGCAGCGTCACGAAGTCGATGTCGGGGTTCATCAGCAAGTTCAGCGCGAAATTCTGCTCGCGGTTGCGTGCCGTAATGCCCCAGACATTGTTCTTGTGATGGCTGTAGTCGCGCAGCGTCTGCAGCACCGCCGTCT
>JBQCDS010000100.1:0-2296 GCA_051961035.1 Trinickia sp.
AAGCTGTACGACCTTGATCAGGTCGAAGCGGCGCTCAATGATCTGAACGACAGCGCGAACGAAGCCCTGCGCGCGACCTACGAAAAGATGCTGAAGATCGGCAACCTGCGTTTTTGCGTGAAGCCGAACCGGATGCCGGCGATCGACGCGCTGATCCAGGCGCTGCCGAATTTCGCCGATCCGCTCGAGGATGTGCGCCGGCAAGTCGCCCTGTGCATCGAAACCGAAGACCGGCTCGAGTTGATGCCGATTCTGCTGCTGGGCGATCCCGGCATCGGCAAGACGCATTTCGCCAAGGCGCTCGCGCGCCTGCTCGGCACCACGCACCACTATGTCGCGATGAGCTCGCTGACAGCCGGATGGATTCTTTCCGGCGCTTCCTCCCAGTGGAAGAACGCGAAGCCGGGCAAGGTCTTCGAGACGCTCGTGAACGGCAGTTACGCCAATCCGGTGATCGTCATCGACGAAATCGACAAAGCCAGTGGCGATTCGCAATACGACCCGCTCGGCGCGCTGTACGCACTGCTCGAATACGAGACGGCGCAGACGTTCATCGACGAATTCGCCGAAGTGCCGATCAACGCCGGCCAAGTCATCTGGATCGCGACGGCCAACGACGAACGCGCGATTCCCGAGCCGATTCTGAACCGCATGAGCGTCTACGAGATCGCCCCGCCCGATCGCGAAGGCGCCCGCCGCATTGCGCAGACGATTTACGACGAAGTGCGCACGGCACACAACTGGGGCCGGCGCTTTCCCGACCAGCTCGGCGACGATGCCCTTGAAGCGCTCTCGCGCGCGTCGCCGCGCGACATGCGTCGCGCGATCCTTCACGCGTTCGGCGAAGCGCGGATCGACGGGCGCGACAGAGTACGCGCCGACGATATTCGGCCCGAACGCGGCGCCCGCCGTCGGCCCATCGGATTCTGAAACCGGTTCAAGCCCGTTTCTTTCGGCCTTTAGGCCGGCGTTTCGCTCGCTTCTCAGCATCTGGGCGGGACCTCGCGTCGTACAATGATTCGACGCATGGTCGCCGCGACGCGCCCAGGTCGGGCACGGCATTCGCGGTGGATCGAGCGCGCTCGCCTAGCAGGCCAACCGAAGTGGCAAGTGGACGGAGAAGCGCGGCCGAGCCGGCTGCGACCGACAGAACATGGATGAAATCGAATGTGTAGTGATCGGCGCGGGCGTGGTGGGCCTCGCGATCGCTCGCGCGCTCGCCGAGCGGGGGCGCGAAGTGATCGTGCTGGAAGCCACGGACGCGATCGGCACCGGTACGAGTTCGCGCAATAGCGAAGTCATCCACGCGGGTTTGTACTATCCGCGCGGTTCGCTGAAGGCGACGCTGTGCGTGCGGGGCCGCGAAATGCTCTATGAATATTGCGCGGAGCGGGGTGTGCCGCACGAGCGTTGCGGCAAGCTGCTCGTCGCCACGGCGCGCAATCAACTGCCTCAGCTCGCCGCGATCGAGGCACGCGGCAAAGAGAACGGCGTGCTCGATTTGATTCGCTTGTCCGGCGCCGACGCGCGCGAATTGGAACCCGCGCTGCATTGCGAGGCGGCCGTGTTCTCGCCGCAGACGGGCATCGTCGATAGCCATCAATTGCTGCTCGCCCTGCAAGGCGATGCCGAGCGCGGCGGTGCGGTTTGCGCCTTTCACTCGCCGGTCGAATCGGTCGAGGCCAGAGCGGGGCGCTTTATCGTGACAGTGGGCGGCGAGACGCCCACCACGCTATCGGCCGCGTGCGTCATCAACAGCGCGGGGCTGCATGCGAATGCGCTGGCCCGCAAGATTCGCGGCCTCGATGCGCGCCACGTGCCGCCGCTGTATCTCGCGCGCGGCAGCTATTTCGGTATCTCGGGACGCGCGCCGTTCTCGCGCTTGATCTATCCGATGCCGAACGACGCCGGCCTAGGCGTGCATTTGACGATCGACCTCGGCGGCCAAGCCCGCTTCGGGCCCGACGTCGAATGGGTGGACACCATTCATTACGACGTCGATCCGCGTCGCGCCGATGCGTTTTATGCCGCGATCCGCGAGTATTGGCCCGATTTGCCCGACGATGCACTGCAACCCGCCTACGCCGGCATTCGGCCGAAATTGTCGGGTCCCGGCGAGCCCGCGGCCGATTTCGTCATCCAAGGGCCGGCCGCGCATGGTGTGCGTGGGCTCGTCAACTTGTTTGGCATCGAATCGCCGGGGCTAACGGCCTCGCTCGCGATCGCGCTGCGCGTGTGCGAACTCGCGGGCCGCGCATGAGGCCGCTGCTTCCGAGCAAGAGCGAGCAAGAACGAG
>JBQCDS010000101.1:0-6939 GCA_051961035.1 Trinickia sp.
CGTGGTGCTCGAGCACATGCTGCTCAAGCCGAGCATGGTGGTCGCGGGCAAGGGGCACGCAAAGCAAGCCAGCGTGAGCGAGGTTGCCGCGCGCACCGTTTCCGTTCTCGGCCGCACCGTGCCGCCCGCCGTCGCAGGCATCTATTTCTTATCCGGCGGGCAGAGCCCACAAGAAGCGAGCGCTCACCTGAACGCCATCAATCGCACGGGCCGGCGCCCTTGGCCGTTGAGTTTTTCATATGGGCGCGCCTTGCAAGAGCCGCCGCTCGCGGCATGGCGAGGCAAGGCGGAAAACGTCAAAGCGGCGCAACAGGCGCTGCTCGAGCGAGCGCGGCTGAACGGCGCCGCCGCGCGCGGATGCTATGACGAGAAGGAAGAGGCGACGGGATAGCTGCCGCTCAATGCATCGCCATCTGCGCAACCTTGACGACCACGAGCCCGACGGCGATCACGAGGTAGCCGCGCAGCGAGCCCATCCATAACCGCGTCGCGAAGGTGAGCTTCGGCGGCGGCAACGTGTCGAGCGGCGGCATGCGCCAGCCGTCGCGTTGACACCCATCGCCCGCACGCGCACCGCCGGCTTCCCGGTTGCCCGAGCCGGCCGCACCGTCACGGCGACGCATGAATTCGGCGCCGAGATAGCCGAGGCCGAAGACAGCGATGCCGCCGATGAGTATCCCGATGATCGTCGCCCCCGAGATGTCAGGGAATACCGTCGCCGCCGTCAGAATGATCGAAAGCACGACCAGCACGGCGATGACGGCGCCCGTGAAGACGTTCAGCCGCTTCGAGTTGACCCACGGACCGAGCACGGCCTTGTCGTTGCAAAGCAGCAGTAGGAACACCGTGGCGCTGGGCAGCAGTACGCCGGCGAGCGTCTGCACCGCCTCGGTCAACAGGCCGAGCGGGCTGCCCGGCATCAGCACGAGCGCGGCCGCGAGCGCGACGATGCCGAAGTAGACGAGGTAAAAGCCCTTGGCATCGAGCACGCTACGGTGCAGCGAGTGCTTGACCTTGAACACGTCGCCGATCGCGTAAGCCGTCGACAGCGAAACGGCGGCGGCGCCGATGATCGATGCGTCGAGCAGGGCGAGCGCGAAGATCGTGGCCGAAGTCTGCCCGACATACTTATGCAGCCCGGCAATCACGCCGCTTGCATCGGTGAACTGGCCGAATTCGGCGCGCCCGCCGAACAGCGCGGCCGTGAACGCCATCATCGCCACGGCGCCGACGATCACGAAGGCGATCCCGATCCACAAGTCGATCTTTTCGTATTTCATGAAGCGCGGCGTGATGCGCTTATCGATGATGTAGCTTTGCTGGAAAAACAGCTGCCACGGTGCGACGGTGGTTCCGACGATGCCGATGACGAGCAGCATGACGTCGGACAGCTTCGAGCCCTTGGGCCAAGTCGGCACAAGAAAATCGCGCGCGATGGTGCCGACGCTCGGATGGATCGACACGAGCACCGGCACGAGCAGCAAGCTCAGTAAGCAGAGCACGATCGCGAAGCGCTCGAAGCGTCGGAAGTCGCCCGTGCTGACAGCGGCCATCGTGAGCACCGCTGCGATGCAGACACCGATCACTTTCGATACCCCGAGAAAATCGAGGGCGAACGTGATGCCGATGAACTCGGTCACGATTGTCAAAGCGTTGAGCAAGAACAGATCGATGACGCTGAAGGCGCCCCGGAATCTGCCGAAGCGCTGGAAGATCAGCCGCGCGTGACCGACACCCGTCACGGCGCCCAAACGCAGCACCATTTCCTGATTGACATAGAGCACAGGGATCAAGAGGGCGAGCGTCCACAGCAGCGCGGTGCCGTAGTTTTGGCCGGCTTGCGTATAGGTGCCGAAGGCGCCGGCGTCATTATCGCCGACCATGACGATGAGGCCCGGGCCTAAGATGGCGAGCAGCGTTCGCAGGCGCGCGGCCCAGTTACCGCGCGGCGCGGTATCGTGGTGGGAGATTGTCCCGAAGGCCCCTTTGATGTCGCCGATGTGGGCGTCATCGAGCACGGCGCGGCGTGCTGACGAGACGTTGGCTGGCGTGGACATTTTGTCGTTTTCCTTAGCGATACTAATCGTCGTACGTGTGTCGCCGCGAGCAAACGCCGCGCGCGGCAACGGGCCGTTCGACGGCTGCGGCTCGCGAGTGGACGCGATGCGGCGCCGAACGGCTCGGTGGCCATTCGAATCGATGCGCGGGGAAAACTAGGAAAAACTACGATGCGCACCGTCTGCCTGTTGGCTCGACGGCGGCTAAAAGAGGAATTCAGCGGGCGTCGTGCCGATCAGGCGGAAACACTGTTCGAAGGTCGACTACTGCAACTGTCCAAGGCATAGGCCCCATTTGTGGAATTAACGAAATTTTAGTTGCCGCGTCGAAGTGGCGTCAACCGGCGATTTCGGTGGCACTTAAAAAATTTCCGGGAAGCCACGCGGTGGCGCACGCATTGCCCTTTCGGCGTTGGCGCACGGCGGTGCGACCATCGCCATACGTGTCGGATGCGCGCAACACCAGGGCGCGCGTTCGGCTCGATCGCCCTCCTCATTGCACGCGATCGTTTTGCTCGGGCACGAGCGAATCGATCAGCGTCCGCATGCGCTTCCAGTGAGAGCCCTCCCAGAACACGCGCCGGCAGACGTCGCACGTGACGAACTGCGAGTGACGCTCCAGCACGCCTTCGGGCGCACGGCCAACCGCCTGGGCTTTATCGATGCGATGCAGCGGCGCATTGCATGCGAGGCAGAGCCGAAACGCTCGGACGCTGCCGGCCAGATCCAGCCGGTCGATCACCTCTCGCAACTGCGCCTGGGGCTTGAGTGCCCTGACATAGCAGCCATGCGTGATCGTGCGGCGCTTGAGCAACTCGCGATCGCGCGTGAGCACGATGCGCTCCTCGGCGTTCGCGAGCGCCTCGATTTCGGCGTCGGCGAAATGATTGTCGTAAAGCGTGTCGAATCCGGCCAGCCGCAGCAATTGCGCAAGGCCGCCCAGGTGAGCGTCGGCCACGAATCGCACCGTGCGCAGCGGGTGCTCGCGCACGCGCAGCAGCGGCGAGATGTCGAGCGCTTCGAATTTCGGATAGACAGCCACGCGATCGCCGTCTTCGAGCAGTCGGTCGAACCCGACCGATTCGCCGTTCACGATGATCAATTCGACCTCGGTATGCGGCACCCCGAGCGCCTCGATCATGTGTTTCGTCGTGGCGGCGCGCGCGCAGACACAGCTGAAGGCGCGAGCGCGCAGCGGCCGGGCGAGAAAATCGTTCAGCTCTTCATAAAACCGGAACGTGGCGGTCACGGTCGGCATCGCACGAGTATGGCACCGGCGGCGAGATCGCGCGCGGCCGCGCGGCGCGTTGCGGGCAATCGTGGTCTACTGCGGTTTTCTTAGCCAAGGAGCAAGCGATGGACATCGGCTTTATCGGTCTCGGCAACATGGGCCACGCGATCGTCGAAAACATGCTGAAAGCGGGCCATCAAGTGCGCGTCTGGAATCGCACGCGCGAGCGCGCCCAGCCGCTCGCGTCGCTCGGTGCGCGGATCGTCGACGAGCCCGCGGCCGCGTTCGCCGGTGAGGCCGTCTTCTCGATGCTCGCGGACGATGCCGCGATGATCGAGGTCATCGATGCAGCCCTGCTCAGCGAGGCCCCGCGCGATCTGGTGCACGTGAACATGGCGACGGTCTCGGTCGCGCTGGCCGAAACGATGGCGCGCGACCATGCCGCGCGCGGCATCCACTATGTGGCCGCGCCGGTCATGGGGCGGCCCGACGTTGCGGCGGCGGGCAAGCTGACGATCATGGCCGCGGGCCCGGCGGAAGCCGTCGACCGCGTGCAGCCCATCTTCGACGTCATCGGGCAAAAAACTTGCCGCATCGGCTCGCTGCCGCAGCATGCGAACGTGATCAAGCTGGCGGCCAATTTCGCGCTGGCCTCCGCGATCGAAACGCTAGGCGAGGCGGCCTCGCTGTTGGCTGGGCACGGCGTCGCGATGACGGACTATCTCGACGTCATCACATCGAGCGTGTTTCCCGGGCCCGTGTACGCCGGATACGGCAAGCTGATCGCCGAGCAGCGCTACGAGCCGGCGATGTTCAAGGCCCGGCTCGGCCTGAAGGACGTTCGGCTCGCGTTGGCCGCAGCCGAGGCAACCTCGACGCCGTTGCCGCTCGCCAGCCTGCTGCGCGACAACCTGCTGGAGGTCATGGCGCGCGGTGACGGCGAGAAGGATTTCGCTGTCTTGGGCGAAGTGGCGGTGCGCCGCGCGGGACGCTGAACGGCGGGTAAGCGGCGGCCGCATGTATAACGGCTGTCGAAACGAGTCCGAGGTGTACGAATCGCCGCAGGGGCACGCGGCCCGTCGATGCCAATCGCATACGTCACGCGGCAATCAGGCGCATAATCGACGGTTCGTGCCCTGACAAGGAGCTTGTCTCATGAGCCTGCATACCTGGTGGCTGTTCGTTGCCACCGTCTTCGTCATCTGCGCCATTCCCGGGCCGAACATGCTCGTCGTGATGACGAATAGCGCCCAGCACACGCTGCGCCGCGCAATGGCCACGATGGCCGGGTGCCTGTCGGCCCTCGTGCTGATGCTCTCGATCTCGGCGGCGGGCCTTGGCGTGTTTCTCAAGGCGTGGCCTGCGATGTTCGATGCGTTGCGCCTGATCGGGGCGGCTTATCTGATTTACCTCGGCGTGAAATCGTGGCGCGCGAAAGTCGAAGAACACGCGAGCGCCAATGCCGTGCAAGATCGCAACGCACCGCCCAAGCCCGCGCGCTCTCTCGGCGCGCTATATCGCAACGGCTTTCTGGTCGCGAGCAGCAACCCGAAGGCGATCTTATTCGCCGCCGCCCTGCTGCCCCAATTCATCGACGCATCGAAGGCGACGCTGCCGCAGTTCGGCATTCTCGTCGTCACGTTCGCCGTGATCGAGGTCAGCTGGTATTTCGTCTACGCGGTCTGCGGCGCGCGGATCGGCGCCACGCTCAAGAGCGGGCGCGTTGCCCGCGCGTTCAATCGCCTGACCGGCGGCGTGTTCGTCGGCTTCGGCGCGATGATGGCGCTCGTGCGGCACTGACTGTCACTGCCGGCGCCGCGCTCGCGCGCATCCGCCGGCACATCGTCAATACGCGAAGTACGGCCCCGTGCCCCCGGGAGTCGATTGTTGCTCGATGGCCGCGTACACATTGCGGCCGTAGAAGAACGGCAACCCCCAGTCGAACACTTGCGAGCCGACGAATGCGGGCCCGGCAAAGAGCGGCATCGCCGATGCGCCGCCCGACGCTTGCCAAATCTGCGCGGCGTTGCCGACGCTGAACGTCACCGCGCTCGTCGCGCCGTTGCTGCCGATATTGAGGGCGCTCAATTGCTCGGTCGTGCTAGGGCAGTAGTAAGCTTGGTTCGGGCTGGCGCAGGCGGGTATCTGATTCGTCGAGAAAAAGAGCCCCGTCGAGCCGCTGTCGATGATGCTGCCCGTATAAGTCGCCCCGTTTTGTGTCGTCGTAAAGACACCGCGCGCGGGATCGACGCCGATCACCTGCGCGGCGCCCAGGCCGTTATTCGGCTCAGTGCCGATGCCAAAAATCAACTGACCGCTCAGGCTCGCCGCGCTGCCGCTCGGAACGGCAGGCAAGCTGACGATGACCCCATTGCCGTCCGTACCGAAATACGGCACCGGGTTGGCCACCTGCGCCGATTCGGCAACGACTGTCGGCGCGCAGCTCGTGCCCGCGCAAGTGTAGTAGGTGCCCGAAATCGCTTGATTCGCGCATGCCGCGCCGCAGTCGTGCTTGAACACGCCAATGCCTAAAATGCCGTTCGCGGCCAGCGCGCTCGGCGTATTGCGCGATGCGCCGGTATTGGAGCAACTGCTCGGCACGGCGGCATAGCCGGGATCGATCACCTGAATGGGCAGCGAGTTGGCTCGTTCGCCGCCGATCACGACATCGGCGGTTCGCACCGAGCCCCAGGTATAGCCATCGAAGAACTGCATGCATTCCGCGAGCGCGCCACCGTTGCCGATCGATTCTTGCGCAAGGGCAACCGATGCAGGCAACTGCGACGCGAATACGCGCAGTCCCCACGATCCCGTATCGACGAGCACGTGATCGATCGTTCGACAGTTCGAACTGCCGGGCGCACACAGCGTGACGCTGACAAACGGCATGTTGGGCACGCCGGAAACCCCATGGTCGACCACGATCGCGGCCACATTGGCCGGCGCGTTAGCGATCTGCGCTGGCGCTTGGGTCGATGTCGCGCTGACCGAGGCGGCACCGCCGCCATTACCGCCGCCCCCGCATGCCGCCGTCAAGCATGCCACGAGCCATAGCGCCGCCAGCATGACGAACTTCGATTTGGCTAAGTTCAGCATCGTTCGCGCTCCTTAACGAACGACGCGGGCATCAACGCCGGCCGGCAGCGCTTGCGGCAGGTACGCATGACCGGAAAACGCACGGAGGTGTCCGCTCGAATAGACGACGAGATCGCTTGCCGACACCGCGAGCGGGCCGCCCCCGCGCGTCGGGTTCGCGGTGGCGAATCGATCGAATGAGGCGCCGAGCGTCGTTTTCAGATCGGGCAACGTCGGTCCTTCCCAGGCGACGCCGAACACGATGCCGTTCGACGCCGCGTATTCGCGCACGATCGTGCCGGAAGGCAGCGTGACGATATGAACGGTATAGGGGCCTTGCGCGCTGCTCGAGTGTGCGACGGCGGATAGACGGGCGGCGTCCGTGGCGACACTGTCGACGCGCTGGCCGAGTGCGGCGTGAGCGTCCGTTGCGGCGATGACGCTGGCCGCGGCGAGCGCCAGTGCGATAGCGCCCGAATAAACATGCGATTTCACTGCTTTTCCTTGGCTCTCGATGCGCCGGCGGGCGCTCATGCGTTCGTGCGTGACACGACCATGGCCCGCGCATTGCGCGAT
>JBQCDS010000102.1:0-2917 GCA_051961035.1 Trinickia sp.
CTTCACACCATTCGTGAACAATCGCCCGGAGAGCGGGCCAATGTCCTAGCGCCTTCAATATTCCGCGTCAATACACGAATTCCTTGACGACAACGACGCGCAACATGTGCGTCCATTGTCAGACTACGGCCCGCAAGGCCTGCGCGGGTTCGGCGACGGCCTATCCCATCATCTGAATATGGCAATTATGAGACACCTTCTAGCAAGACTACGATTTGCTTGGCCATAAGGATGTATTTTTGCTAAATTAGTAACCAAAGTAGCAAAACAAAGTTCTGCAAATGTAGTTTTACTTCAAACGAGGAGACACCCGCCCCACGAGCGGCCTCGAACCCGAGCGCAGCGCGTCCCGGCTCACTAAGCCCGCAGCCAGCCTCGAGCGTTCCGATGGATCTCCCCTGATACGGATTCCCGCTCGGGCGAAACTCTCGCCCGAGCGCTATTCGCAGTAGTGGTTGCACTTTTGACAGGGTAAATGGAGGAGAAGATGAAGAAAGCTTTGCTCGCCGCGGCGCTCATGTCGGCTGGCGTCATCGCTCACGCTCAAAGCAGCGTGACGTTGTACGGCCGTATCGACGCAGGTATCGAATACATGACGGGCATTCCCAATGTCGCTGGGGGCGGTTCCAGTTCGCGTTTCCGCGCGGAAAGCGGCGACTGGGGCACCAGCCTGTGGGGCATGAAGGGCGTTGAAGACATTGGCGGCGGCAACCAAGTTCTGTTCAAGTTGGAAAACGGCTTTAACGCGATGACGGGCGGCCTGCAGAGCACTCTCTTCAATCGTTGGGCGACGGTCGGTCTCTCCAACGACCACTACGGTACGTTCACGATGGGCCGCATGCTCTACATCTCGAACGGCGTGTGGGACTTCGACCCGTTCGGTCAGTCGAGCTGGTCGTCGGCATCGCTGGTGCGTGGCCGCAACTGGCCGCAGTCGAGCAATAACATTGCGTACCAATCGCCGAAGTGGGGCGGCTTCGACGTCTATGGTCAGTACGCACTGTCGAATGCCTCGAACTGGAACGGCAACGGCACGACGACGCAAGGCCGCGAAGCCGGTCTGCAACTGACGTACACGAGCTCGCTGTTCCAAGTGCGCGGTATTTATGACGAAATCCGCAATCCGGCAAACGGCCTGCTGAATGGCGCAGACGGCGCATTCTCGTTCTCGCGCGAGTACACTGCCGCCGCGAACGTGTTCCTCGGCCCGATCAAGATTCAAGGCGCATACCAAGCGGTCCGTACGTCGGGCGCGACTGGCCTGACTGCCGGCACGCCCACGTCGCTCGATCACGAATGGGGTGGCATTACGTGGCAAGCCACGCCGGCCGCTGCCGCGATTGCTGCTGTTTATCACGTGAACGGCAACAACGGTGCGGGCAACGCGACGATGTACACGATCGGTGGGTCGTACAACCTGTCGAAGCGCACCCTGCTCGACATCCAGATCGCGACGGTTCGCAACAGCAAGAACGCGAACTTCAGCCTGGAAGCCAATGGTGTCGGCAACGCGGACAACCCGCTGCCCGGCCACAGCCAATCGGGCGTCTACGCTGGTATTCAGCACTCGTTCTAAGCGAACAGCGTAGCCAAGAAGAACAGATTTAAACGAGTTTTACTGCTTCAAGTTTCACGCTGCTGCGAGAGGCGCGTATCGGTGCGATGTCCCGTTAGGGCGTCGCACCTTTTTTTTGTAGTCTACGGTTTTGTTTTGTTTCGTTTTGTCCCGGGCGTCGCAACAACGGAGCAACCGCGTTGCCCCGGCATCGCACGAGCACGGGCGCCCGTCATCCGAGGATCCGCCGCCCACTCCTGCTCGTCGGATCATCGGCGCCCAGCCGGAATCACACCGCCGCTTCGTTCTCTTCGCCGGTCCGAATCCGAATCACACGCTCCACTTCGGTCACGAAGATCTTGCCGTCTCCGATCTTTCCGGTGCGCGCCGCACCGATGATGGCGTCGATGACTTGATCGCACTGCGCCGCCGCAACGACCACCGCGATCTTCACCTTCGGCAGGAAATCAACGACGTATTCGGCACCGCGATAAAGCTCGGTATGCCCCTTCTGACGGCCGAAGCCCTTGACTTCGGTGACGGTGAGCCCCGTCAGACCGACTTCGGCCAGCGCTTCACGGACTTCGTCGAGTTTGAACGGTTTGATGATGGCGGTAATTCGTTTCATGATTGTGCCTCGTGAGAATCCAGCAAAACGGAAAGCGGGTGGATCGATTCTACGCTGCGATGCCGATGGCGCCGCGGCGCAGCGGGTTCATTGAACCGGTTCGGTGAAGCGCGAAGTGATCGGATAGCGCCAGTCGCGGCCGAACGCGCGATGCGTCACGCGAATGCCGATCGGCGCCTGGCGCCGCTTGTATTCGTTGACTTTGATGAGCCGCGTCACGCGCGCGACGTCTTCCGGCGCATAACCGGCCGCCACGATCTGCGCCAGCGATGCGTCCTCTTCCATGTACATGCGCATGATCGCATCGAGTACGTCGTAAGGCGGCAGGCTGTCTTGATCGGTCTGATTCTCGCGCAACTCGGCCGACGGCGCCCGCGTCAAGATGCGCTCCGGAATCACGTCGCGCTTGGCGAACAGCGCCGCGCCGTTACGATAACGGCACAGCCGATAGACGAGCGTCTGGGCGATGTCCTTGATGACGGCGAAACCGCCCGCCATATCGCCGTAGAGCGTGCAATAGCCGACGGCCATTTCGCTCTTGTTGCCCGTCGTCAGCACGAGCGAGCCGAATTTGTTCGAGAGCGCCATCAACAGGGTGCCGCGAATTCGCGCCTGAATGTTTTCCTCCGTCGCATCCTCTGGCAAGCCTTCGAACTCGCGCGAGAGCGCGCCGCGAAACGCGTCCATCATCGGCGCGATGGCGATTTCGTCGTAGCGCACGCCGACGCGCCGCG
>JBQCDS010000103.1:0-8057 GCA_051961035.1 Trinickia sp.
TCACGCACGCAAAAAAAGGAGCCCGCTAGCGCGGGCCCGATCATCTATCGATGCCTGATCGACGAGCGCCCCTCGCCCCGACTAAAACACCGGATGCGAATTGATGAGGCTCGGCAGCCACGTCGAAAAATACGGAAAGTAGGTGACGATATTGATTGCGCTGAAAATGGCCAGGTAGTACGGCCAGGCGATTTTCGTCGTTTCGCCGATCGATACATCGCCGATCGCGCAGCCAATGAACTGCACCGAACCGATCGGCGGATGCACGAGGCCGAGCGAGCAGTTCAGCAAAATCATGATGCCGAATTGCACGGGGCCGACGCCGTAGTGCATCGCCATCGGCAAGAACAGCGGCGTGGTGATGAGAATGTGCGCGGCCATATCGACGAACGTGCCGAGGAACACCTGAATCACGTTGATGTACAGCAGCATCAGCCAGGGCACGGTGGTCGCGTGCTCGAGCAGATGTTCGATCGTGTCGGGAATCTCGAGATAGGCCATTTGAAAGCGCAGCATGTTCGACACGCCGATCAACAGCAACACGACGCCGGTCGTTCGCGTCGCGCGCGCAAGGCATACGCACAGCTTTTTCAGCGTGAGCGTCCGGTACACGACGAGCGTCAACACGAGCGAGTACGCAACCGCGATCGCCGCCGCTTCCGTGGCCGTTGCGATCCCCTTGGCGACGCAGGTCAGGATGATCAGAATCACGAACAGCCCCGGCACGGCGCCGACGAACGACTTGCCCACCGCAGCCCAACCGGGAAACATCGGCAACTCGGAGCTGCCGTCCGCGCGCTGCGGGAAACGATAGCGCACCGCTTGCCAGTAGGCGGCCAGCAGCACGAAGCCCATGACCCACAAGACAGGCAGTAGCCCCGAGAACAGCAGATCGCCGATCGACACGCCGTTCACCGCATGCCCGGCGACCATCCCGGTAATGCCTTGCGCCGCGAGCGCGTAGATGATCATGTTCGTCGAGGTGGGCATCAACGCGCCGGCGAGCGATGCATGCGTCGTGACGTTGACCACATAGGCGGCGCTATAGCCTTCGCGCTTCATCAGCGGAATGACAACGCCGCCCATCGCCGAGGTATCGGCCGTCGGCGAACCCGATACGCCGCCGAACAGCGTGCAGGCAACGACGTTCGCCATGCCCAGGCCACCGCGAAAGTGCCCGACGGTGGCTTGCGCGAAGCGCAGAATGCGATCCGCGATGCCACCGTGCAACATCAGTTCGCCGGACAGAATGAAAAACGGCACGGCGAGAAACGAAAAGGCGTTGATGCCGGAGACCATCGATTGCATGGCGGTCGCGAGCGGAAGCCCTTCGTACAAATACGTGAGCACACAAGCGAGGCCCAACCCGAAAGAGACCGGCACGCCCAGCACGAGAAAAACCAGAAAACTTGCAATGAGAATCAAGAGTTCCATTTGGAAATCACGTCCGCTTACGCGCGAGGAGCGCCAGCACGCGCTCGATTGAGAAAAGGATGGTGCAGGCGCTGGCGACGAACGGAATCGCGTAGCGAACCGCCTCCGGCAAACCGAGGATCGGGATTCGATCGTCGAACGTGGTCATCGCCATTTCCTTCGTGCCGAAGCAAACCGCGATGGAAAACGCGACGAGGCAAAGCTGTTGCAGCACTTCGAGCGCAAGGCGCCCGCGCGGCGGCAATGCCTTCGCCAGCGAATCGAGGCCGATATGCCCGCCGTCGCGCACCTTCAATGCGGCGCCCATGAATGCGACGACGAGCACCATCAGCAAGCCGATCGGCTCGACATAGTCGGGCGCGTTATCAAAGATGTAGCGCATGACGACGCTGTACATGACGAGCGCGCACAGCACGGCCAGGCAAATCGAAGCGAACACCGTAATCGACCACGCGACGATGCCGCTCGGACGCTTGATGAAGTTCATCGGTCAGGTTCAGGTTCTCGTACGAAACAGGGGCGGCCCGGGCAAGCGCGCGCGCAGGGTTCGCGCTCGGCCTGCCTCGGGGCGTTTCGTGGCTGTTGGAGGGGCGGGCCTACTTAGTCGCCACGATGGCGTCGACGATGCGCTTCATCGCCGGCGTCTTCTCATACTTGGCCCACACAGGCTGCATCGCCTTCACGAATGCGGCGCGATCGATCTGCGCCGCCGGTACGATCGTTACGCCGGCCTTCTTGACCGTCTGCACGCCGTCGCTCTCTTTGGCCTCCCACAGCTTTTCGTAATAGGGCACCGAATCGGCCGCCGCCTTGCGGATCGCTTGCTGCTCTTGCGGCGTCAGCGTGTCCCAGATCTTCTTCGAGAAGACGACGACTTCGGGCGTCATCGAATGTTGCGTTTCCGAATAGACGTTCGCCACTTCGTAGTGCTTCGTTTCGACGTACGAGGGGATGTTGTTTTCGGCCGCATCGACGAGGCCCGTTTTCAGCCCCGTGTAGACCTCGGAGAAAGGCATCGGCGTGGGCGTGCCACCCATCGCCTTGATCTCGTCCACCATCAGATCGGACGGCTGCACGCGCACTTTCAAACCCTTCATGTCGGCCGGCGAATGAATGGCCTTCTTGCTGTAGATCGAGCGCGCGCCGCTCTCGTAAAACGTGAGCGCAATCATGCCCTTCGCGGCGAACGCGTCCAGGATCTTTTGGCCTGCCGGGCCATACATTGCCTTGCGGAAATGATCGATGTCGCGGAACAGGAACGGCAGCGACGGAATCATCGATTCCGGCACGATGTCGTTGAAGGCGGCTGCATTCGCGCGAACCATGTCGATCGCGCCGATCCGCACCTGACTGATCGTGTCGTTCTCGGAACCGAGCGCGCTGTTGCCGAACACCTTCAGTGTGTCCTTGCCGCTCGTGTCCTTCGAAATTTCGTCGCCCATGAACTTCAATGCCATGGTGGTCGGGAACGTGTCGCTGTGCACGTCGGCGGCTCGGAACACGCGGGCCTGCGCCGTGCCTGCCGCGAACGCAAACCACGAAGCGGCCAACGTCATGGCGATGGTCGACAAGGCGAATCTCAGTTTCATTGTGTGATCTCCTCGAGAATATGGATCGTGTGTCGTCGTGTGCTACGCGAGCGCCGGTTCAACGGGTGGAGGCAGCGAACCGTGCCGCGCCGCGACTGACATCTTTGCTGCATTCGACGATGTTGTCTTACAATGTCGCCGATTGTATTGACATGTTGAAGGCTTGCGGCCTAGTACATACCCGGGGGCGGTTGCTTTCCCGCAGCCGCCTCCCTGGGGCCGCCATCACAATCAGAACTGATGGTTGATGCCGATCGTCGCGCCGAACTGGCTGCGCGAGGATGCGCCCGACTGTTCGCCGATGCTGGCCGTTGCCGCGACGGCACCGCCGGTCGTGCTCAGCGTCTGACCATTGGCCCGTTGATAGGCCTCGAGCACGTAGAGGTGCGTGCGCTTGGACAAGTTGTACAACTGCGTCAGATTGATCTGCTGATAGCTGGCGGCGCTTTGAATCCCGTTCGCCGTCGTCGCGCGCGTGTAGCTGTAGCCGGCCGCGAAATCCCATACCGAGACGGGATGGAAGTGCACGACGACGCCTTCCGTGTTGAAGATCGCCTTGTCCGTGAAGCCTGAGGCGATGCCCGGCAGGTACTGGACGTTCGAGTACGAGGCCGATACGTCCCACTGCGGGCTGAACTTGTAGCCGCCCGTCACGGCGAAACGCTGCTGCGCAGCGGCGTTCTGATAGCCGTTCGTGATGCTCGAGACGCCCTGTTCGCCCGAGCCCGAGTAAGCGGTGGAATTGGCGTTCCACGCGCCGCCGTTGTTCGTCGCATTGTTAAAGCGCACGAATCCCACCGCGATGCCGGCCGGGCCCGCCAAGTACTGCGCCGCCACGCTCCAGGTCGAGCCGCTGTTGAAGCTGCCGGGTTGGCCGCCCAGCGCGTACATGCCGCTCACCTTCAACCCGCCGAACGACGGCGACGTATAGACAAGCGCGTTGTTGATCCGATAGTCCGTGTCGAGTGCGTCGAGATCACCCGGATGCGAGCCGAATGCACCCGTGAGCCAAGTCGTCGGGCTATAGGCCGAGAGCAACGTGTAGTAGGAGGTGTACTGACGGCCGGCCGTGAGGGTGCCGAACGTCTTGTTGTCGATGCCGACCCACGACGCGCGGTTGAATGCGAGGCCGGTCTTTGACGCCGCGCCGTTCGTCGAGTTGAACCCCTCCTCGAGTTTGAAGATCACCCGCGTGCCGCCGCCCAAGTCTTCGCTGCCGGTCAGGCCGAAGCGTTCCCCGCCCCACACCCCTTCCGTCATCTTCGTTACCGACTTGCCGCCTGTCGTCGCACCGGTGGAAGGCGCCTGATTGCTGAGGTAGGCGATGCCAGTATCGACAATGCCGTACAGCGTCACGCTGCTTTGCGCCAGCGCGCTGCCGCTCACCATGACCGCCGCCGCACCGGCGAGCGTCAGCGTGGCTTGCTTGTAGTGCTTCATCCCATCTCCTGGTCTTTGTTTGAGTTGATCGCTTCGTTAGTAGTCCTAACTACATGAGGCTGTACTTCACGCCACCGAGCCAGGTGCGCTCGCCTCCTTGCAGGCGCACCTCGCTCGAACCGTCTTTCTCTATGCTCCGCCCATGCGGCGTCCTGCGCCGCGTTGCGCTCAGTGAATCTCGGGCTCCGCTCCGCCTGCGCCGCCGCACGCGCCGGCTGCTCCTTCGCGCTGTAGGAAGTCGAAGTCGCAGCCCTTATCCGCCTGCATGACGTGAATCTGATGCATCGCGCCGTAGCCGCGCGTGAAACGCGGTGCGGGGGCCACCCACGCCGCCTTGCGGCGCGCCAGTTCTTCATCGCTCACGAGGACGTTCAGCTTGCGCCCCGGCACATCGAGCTCGATCAGATCGCCGTCCTTGACGAGTGCGAGCGGGCCGCCGATGAACGATTCCGGCGCCACATGCAGCACGCACGCGCCGTAGCTCGTGCCGCTCATCCGCGCATCGGAGATGCGAACCATGTCACGCACGCCCTTTTGCAGCAGCTTCTTCGGAATCGGCAGTTGGCCCCATTCCGGCATGCCCGGCGCGCCAACCGGGCCCGCGTGCTGAAGCACGATCACGCACTCGTCGTCGATATCGAGCGCGTCGTCGTCGATGCGCGCCGCCATGTCGTTGTAAACCTTGAACACGACCGCGCGGCCCGTATGCACGTGCAGCTTTGGATCGGCCGCGCCCGGCTTGATCACGGCGCCGTCCGGCGCGAGGTTGCCGCGCAGTACCGCAAGGCCGTTGTCGGGCATCAGCGGCGCGGCGCGCCGGCGAATGACCTCATCGTCGAAGATCTCGGCATCGGCGATGTTCTCGCCGAGCGTCTTGCCGTTGACCGTGCGTTGCGTCCCGTCGATCAATTCGCCCAGCTCCTTGAGCATCGCGCGCAAGCCGCCCGCGTAGTAGAAGTCCTCCATCAGGTACTGGCCCGTGGGGCGGATGTTCGCGAGCACGGGCGTGCGACGTGAAAGATCGTCGTAGTGGCCGAGCGTCAGGTCGATACCCGCGCGGCGCGCAAGCGCGATCATGTGCACGATCGCATTGGTCGATCCCGACAGCGCGAGGCACGTAGTGACCGCGTTGTCGACCGATTGCTGAGTCACGATGTCGGACGGCTTGAGATCCTCCCAAACCATCGCGACGATGCGCATCCCCGTTTTCGCGGCCATCTGCGCGTGGCGCGAATCGGCCGCCGGAATCGATGCAAAGCCGGGCAGCGTGAAGCCCAGCGCTTCGGCCGCGCTCGTCATCGTCGAGGCCGTGCCCATCGTCATGCAGTGTCCGGGCGAACGCGCGATGCCGCCCTCCACGCCCTTCCAGTCTTCCTCGGTGATCTTGCCGGCGCGCAAATCGGCCCAGTATTTCCAGGTATCGGAGCCCGAGCCCAGCGTGCGGCCGTTCCAGTTGCCGTTGAGCATCGGCCCGGCAGGCAGGAAGATCGCCGGTAGATCCATCGAGATCGCGCCCATCAGCAAGGCCGGCGTGGTCTTGTCGCAGCCCCCCATCAACACGACACCGTCCGCCGGGTACGAACGCAGCGTTTCCTCCACTTCCATTGCGAGGAAATTGCGGTACAGCATCGTCGTGGGCTTTTGAAACGGCTCGGACAGCGTTTGCACCGGCAGCTCGATCGGAAAACCGCCCGCCTGCCAAATCCCCCGTTTCACCTCTTCCACGCGCACCTTGAAGTGCGTGTGACACGGGTTGATCTCGCTCCACGTGTTCAGGATCGCAATCACCGGCTTGCCGGCGTACTCCTCGCGGCTATAGCCCATTTGCGAGCTGCGCGAGCGATGGCCGAACGAGCGCAAGTCGTTCACGCCGTACCAGCGGTGGCTGCGCAAGTCCTCGGGTTTCTTTCTGTTCGTGCTCACTTCGTGCGACTCCGGAATACTCAATCAGTGAAAGGGCCGGCGACCGAGCGTGCGATCGAAGACGCACCCGCTCGCCATCGCGCAGCGCCAAAGCGCGAGGGAATTGGCGTCGCGCAGCGCATCGAGCAACAGGGTCGGGCAAGACGCGGGATCGAACGCGCGCATCGTGCCTTGCGTCCCCCGCACGGAGGACGCGCCCAACAACATGTCGCCTGCAATTCGCATGGCCGCCGCTCGCACGTCGTCAGATCTCGACACCGTTTTCGGCACGCAGACCGTGCTCGAATTCGAGCAGCGCCTTGGCCGCCGCACGTACCGCCTCGTGGTATGCCTTGGGCGTCTCGCTGAGCAACGGCAAGATCGCGCCCATGTCGGCGACACCCGAGAACGATACCGCGTCGTGCAGCACGCGGATCAGCGAGATGTCCTCGCGCAGTTTTTCGAGCGGCATGAAGGCGTCGTAAAGCCGCTGGGTGTCCGCGGTCCGCGACTCACGAATCGCGCGCATGAGTTGCGAGACCGCATACGGCGCGATACAGCCCGAGCCTGTCGTCCAAGCAGCGAGGCCGAAATCGCGCAGATGGATCACGGCCGGGCCCTCGCCCATGCCGGACACGACGCGCGCCGGATTCACGCTTTGCAGAAGACGGCGCAGGTAGGGATCGTTCGCGGGATCGTCGCGCTCGATCGCGTATTTCACAGCCGCAAGCGTGCCGCTATCGACGAGCCGAGCCAGCGTATCGACGTCGACGTATTGCTCGCTCTTCACATACAGCGTGAGTGACATGCCAGCGGTGTCGGCGATGCGCTTAAGCCCGGCTTCCACGCCGGCCGGCGTCGCGAAATTCGCGAACGGCAGGACCATGGCGGTGCGGTAGGAGGTTTGCGCGAGGATGCGAGCCTGGTCGAGCATCTTCCCGTAATCGGGGCCGATGGACGGAATCACGCGCGTGGTCGGCGCCGCGCTGTCGGCAAGCATGTCGAGCAAGTCGCGATATTCGCTGACGGCGACGTGATAGAAGTTCGCGTTGCCGCCATAGAGCAGCGTGCGCACGCCGCCGGCTTCGATGTGACGGATCAGCTTCCGGTTTTCGGCAACATCGATCGAAAAATCTGCGCGGCGCGCAACCGGCGGCACCGCCATCACGGACGAGGCGAGTTCGCTCTCGACAAGTGGGGACACGTTCATGGGGCCTCGAAACGAATATTTTGATGACTGACAGGCCGGACGGTATCACCCGAAAATCCATCTTGTCAAACAACATTCGCAACTGGATGACGACTTGCTCGGATGCCCGCATCGCCTGTTAGATCGATCGATCGCTCGCTTCGTGCAGTTGAGCGATCGATGGGCGCGGTTGCCGCACGCGCCCTGCGGTCGGCTCATCGCCTTTAATGACGGGCGTCGCAGGCCGAAATCACGTCGCGTCGGCGCGCTTTCCCGCAGCCCGCGTCGAGTCGCCTTACCCACCGAACTGCGCCGCTACGCCTGCGCCATCGCCGCGTACTTATCGTTTACGAGGTTTGACAACTTTGCGCTTGCATAACGAAGCACGATTCAGCCGCGCCACATCACAGCGCCAACGGGTCATTTCACGGTGAAAGCGTAATGCCCCTGCGTGCGGTGGCCGTCGAACGCCACCGCCGTCCAATGCACCGTGTAAACGCCCC
>JBQCDS010000104.1:0-3171 GCA_051961035.1 Trinickia sp.
TTGGCAGCGCTCTTCTTGGTCTTCATCTTAGGCATGACGAACAACTCCGTTATTTGATGGCGATGGGTGTGCGGCCGGCCAAAAGCCCCAGTTCCGCCCTTTGAAACCCAGTCCACTTGTCTGCGGCGTGGCCGTTGCCGGCCGCCGCGCTTTCAGGAATGACACCCGATACCGCCGGGCGTCATTCCGAAACCTGCTTGGCAGTCATTTCTGACTGACTTCACTACTTTGTCGCACGCACCGCGCTATCCACCATGACGCTTCGTCATGACTGATTCGAGCGGCAAGCCGCGCGCTACTTCTTCTTTTTCGGCGCGAGGACCATGATCATCTGGCGCCCTTCCATCTTCGGCATCTGCTCGACCTGGCCGACTTCTTCGAGGTCGGTGCGCAAGCGTTCGAGCATCCGCATGCCGATTTCCTGGTGCGCCATTTCGCGACCGCGAAAACGCAACGTGATCTTCGTCTTGTCGCCGTCCTCTAGGAAGCGTGTGAGATTGCGCAGCTTGACGTTGTAATCACCGTCGTCGGTACCCGGGCGGAACTTCACTTCCTTGACCTGGATGACCTTCTGCTTGAGCTTCGCCTCGTGCTGCTTCTTCGCTTCCTGGTACTTGAACTTGCCGTAATCCATTAGGCGGCAGACCGGAGGAACCGCCTGCGGCGCGATTTCCACCAGATCGAGGTCCTGCTGTTCCGACATGCGGAAAGCATCAGCCAGTTTCACGATGCCGAGGGGTTCGTTGTCGACTCCGACTAGACGTACCTCGGTTGCCGAAATCTCACCGTTGATGCGGTGCCCTTTATCAGTAGCGATGTTCCGTTTCCTCTAAAAATTAAAAAAACGAGCCGCGCTGCCGCAGTGGCTACTTGAACGCCTCGACGTCTTGACGCAGGCGTTCAACGAAGGCGTCGATCGGCATCACGCCCAGATCGACACCGCCACGGGCACGCACGGCTACCGTTTGTGCTTCACGCTCTTTGTCGCCCACCACAAGGAGGTACGGCACTTTTTCGAGCGTATGCTCGCGTATTTTATAGCTAATCTTCTCGTTGCGCAAATCCAGCTCGATTCTAAGCCCTTGTTTTTGCAACGTTTGAGCAAGCGAGCACGCATATTCCGCTTGGCTCTCGGCGATATTCATGACGACGGCTTGTGTCGGCGCCAGCCACGGCGGCATTGCGCCGGCATGATGCTCGATCAGGATCCCGAGGAAACGCTCCATCGAACCGACGATGGCCCGGTGCAGCATCACGGGGCGGCGGCGGCTGTTGTCCTCCGCCACGAACTCGGCGCCGAGCCGCTCGGGCAATACCATATCGAGTTGGAGCGTACCGCACTGCCAGGAGCGGCCGAGCGCGTCCTTGATGTGGTATTCGATCTTCGGGCCGTAGAACGCACCCTCGCCCTCGAGTTCCTCCCATTGCAGGCCGCACGCCCTCAGCGCCTGCCGCAGGCCGTCTTCGGCGCGATCCCAAATCTCATCCGTCCCCGCCCGCTGTTCGGGACGCAGCGACAACTTGATGTCGATGTGCTCGAAGCCGAAATCGCGATAGACGCTCATCGCGAGCGTATTGAATTTGATCGATTCCTCGATGAACTGCTCTTCCGTGCAGAAGATATGAGCATCGTCCTGGACGAAGCCGCGCACGCGCATGAGGCCGTGCAGCGCGCCCGACGCCTCGTTGCGATGGCACGAACCGAATTCGGCGTAGCGCAGCGGCAAATCGCGATACGAGCGCAGGCCGTGCTTGAACACCTGCACGTGCCCCGGGCAGTTCATCGGCTTGATCGCGTAGTCGCGCTTCTCCGACTCCGTCGTGAACATGTTCTCGCGATAGTTCTGCCAATGGCCCGACGCTTCCCACAGCGAGCGATCCATGATCATTGGCGTCTTGATCTCGAGGTAGCCGTCGGCGTTCACGCGACGGCGCATGTACTGCTCGACCTGCTGCCATAGCGACCAACCCTTCGGATGCCAGAACACCATGCCCGGCGATTCGTCTTGAAGATGGAATAGGTCGAGTTGACGCCCGAGCTTGCGGTGATCGCGCTTCTCGGCTTCCTCGAGCATGTGCAGATAGGCGTCCTGATCTTCCTTCTTCGCCCAAGCCGTGCCGTAGATACGCTGCAACTGCTCGTTCTTCGAATCGCCGCGCCAGTACGCGCCGGCCAACTTCATCAGCTTGAAGACTTTGAGCTTGCCCGTCGACGGCACGTGCGGGCCGCGGCATAGATCGGTGAAACCGCCATGCGAGTAGAGCTTGATTTCATCGCTCGCGGGAATCGATTCGATGATTTCGGCCTTGTATTTCTCGCCGATGCTCTTGAAATACGCCACCGCTTCATCGCGCGAGACGACCCGGCGCGACACCGGCTCATCCTTCTTCGCGAGCTCTTGCATGCGCTTTTCGATCTTCTCCAGATCCTCGGGCGTGAAGGGCCGCTGATAGGCGAAATCGTAGTAAAACCCGTTGTCGATCACGGGCCCGATCGTGACTTGCGCCTCGGGGTAGAGATCCTTCACCGCGTACGCGAGCAAGTGCGCCGCCGAATGACGAATGATATCGAGGCCGTCCGGATCCTTCTCCGTCACGATCGCGAGCGAGGCATCGCGCTCGATCAGCGTGGAAGTATCGACGAGTTCGCCGTCGAGCTTGCCGCCGAGCGCGGCCTTCGCGAGGCCCGGGCCGATCGAGGCCGCAACCTCGGCCACCGTCACCGGGTGATCGTATTGTCGAACCGAACCGTCTGGCAGGCGTATCGAAACCATGGCGTTCTCTCCGGGATGCCCCGCGGCATCAAAAACAATCGGTTAACGGCAATAAACCAGCAATGCGGATTAGCGAAAGACGGGCAAAAAAAATGCGGCCCCGCTTTCGAGGGGCCGCATTCACTTTCACTAACTAGCAGACTAACAGGGCGAAAGAGGTCCTCGACTAGCGTCGCTCCGAAAAAGTCTCGGTCAACGTTCGCGGTGTCATAACCGTATTCGCCTTGTGCGCTTTCGCGCCTTTGACTGCCGTTGAATACCCGGCCAAATCCCGCACCGAACATTCGATTTCGTTGGTAGGCTCGATTGGACTCGAACCAACGACCCCCACCATGTCAAGGTGGTGCTCTAACCAGCTGAGCTACGAGCCTGAAGAAGACGAGATTATATGGAGCCT
>JBQCDS010000105.1:0-2282 GCA_051961035.1 Trinickia sp.
CTTTCCGACATCTTGCTGGCAGCCATTGCCCCAATCGTTTGGGGCAGTACGTATATCGTTACGACGCAATGTCTGCCCGGCTTTGCGCCGATCACGGTTGCGATGTTGCGCGCCTTGCCCGCCGGCCTGCTGCTGCTTTTGATCGTGAGGCAATTGCCGAAGGGTAGAGAGTGGCTACGCGTTTTCGTACTCGGCGCACTCAATATCGCCATTTTTTTGAGCCTGCTGTTCGTTGCCGCCTATCGGTTGCCGGGCGGCGTGGCCGGCACCGTGGCGGCCGTTCAACCGCTCTTCGCCGTCTTCTTGGCGAGAGTGCTGCTTGCGAGTCCGATTCGACCGTCGTCGATCGCGGCCGTGCTCATCGGTATCGGTGGAGTCGCATTGCTCGTCCTGACTCCGCGTGCGTCGCTCGATCCGATCGGGATTGCAGCGGGCCTTGCCGGTGCCGCATCGATGGCAACCGGAAACGTCTTGGCGCGCAAATGGCAACCGCAGGTTTCGCTGCTTGCATTCACAGCGTGGCAACTGACCGCTGGCGGCATCCTTTTGATTCCGGTCGTGCTGCTGTTTGCGCCGCCGATACCTGTTCCGACGGCCGTCAATCTGGTTGGGCTTGCGTGGCTCGCGCTGATCGGGGCCGCGCTCACTTACGTTCTATGGTTTCGCGGCATCGCGCGGCTCGAGCCGTCGATGGTATCGCCGCTGCTGTTCATCAGCCCGCTCACTGCGGTGCTGCTCGGTTGGGTGTTCTTGAATCAGACGCTGACGCCGATTCAAATCGCCGGTATCGTGTTCGTCATCGGCAGCATTTGGCTCAGCCAACGGCGCGTTGGGCGGGCCGGTGCGCCGATTCCTCATTCAAACGCCAGTTCAACCCGCTGAGAGAGCCTGCTATGCGACTCGTGCGCTTTGCTTTTATCGTGCTGGGTATTTTCGTTGCGGCGCCTGCATTCGCGAAGATGATCGCCAAACCCGTCGCTTGGAAACTCGACGGCACCACCTTCAAGAGCATGCTGGTATATGACGATGCCGTGACGACGAAGCGGCCCGGGCTCGTCATGGTGCCTAACTGGTACGGCATCAACGATACCGCTATCGCCAAAGCCAAAATGATCGCGGGCAAAGACTATGTGATTTTGCTGACGGACATGTATGGCGAAGAGGTGCGACCGAAAGGCGACGACGACGCGAAAACCGCCGTCGCACCGCTTTATCGCGATCGCAACGTCATGCGTGCGCGTATCGTCAAGGCCTTTGACGAACTCAAGGCCCAGGCCGCCGATGCACCGATCGATCGCTCGCGGCTTGCCGCGATTGGCTTTTGCTTCGGTGGGGCGGCGGTGTTGGATCTCGCGCGAAGCGGCTCCGATGTGAAGGCCGTGGTCGCGTTCCACGGCGATTTGAGCACCGGCGATTCAGCGCTGGCCGCGAAGATCAAGGCACGCGTGCTGGCGATGAATGGGTCCGACGACACGATCACCATGCCTCAAGTGCAGGAGTTCACGAAGGCCATGCAACAAGATCCCGCCGATTGGCAGTTCGTCGAGATCGGGCATGTCGTGCATTGCTTCACCGAGAAGGAGGCGACGGCAAAAACGGGCGTCTGCCGCTACGACGCGAAAGCGGCGGCTCGGTCGTATCGAATGATGCGCGATTGGTTGCAGGAGAGTTTTACGGCGCAGTGAAATACCGCATGCGCTAGGGGCTGGCCGCTTAGGCCCGCGAATTCGCGGGCCCGCCACGACGGGCTCATGGAAAGAGGAATGCTAGAGCATGCCTTCGATCGCGGCGGACCGGCTTGCAAAGCGGGAAAGCTCTTTCCCGTGCAAGGGCTCCGCAGCCGGCAGCGACACGGTAAGCGGATTGCGCGGAACGTTCGCGACATGCACTTCATAGTGCAGATGAGGCCCCGTGGCCCAGCCGGTCGCACCGACATAGCCAATGACCTGGTTGCGTTTCACGTGCTCGCCGACATGCAGCCCTTTCGCAAATCGCGATAGGTGAGCGAACACCGTCGAATACGGCGGCCGATTCCGAATTTTGACGACATTGCCGTAGCCCGTCTGCTTACCGGCAAACGTGACGACGCCGTTTGCGGTCGCATGCACCGGCGTGCCCACCGGCGCGGCGAGATCCACGCCGTCGTGCGGTTGCCAGCGTTTGAGGATCGGGTCGAACCGATGCAACGAGAAAGGCGACGACACGCGGCGGAATTGGATTGGGTAACGCATGAAGCCGCTGCGAGCGCAATTGCCGTCCTTCGTGTAGTAGAAGGCGTCGCC
>JBQCDS010000106.1:0-3188 GCA_051961035.1 Trinickia sp.
CGGAATCCCGAAAAACGGCACGAACGTGGAGTTGCGCACGCCGTAATCCATATCGGCGCCGAGCATGACGGGCTTGCGTTCGCGCAGCCAGCGCAAGACGACGCGCGCGCTGTCCGCCCGGCTCGCCATGTCGGCGCCGAAGCGCCCGCGCGCGTGTTTCGCGACTTCGTCGAGTTCGGGGTTCGACATCGGCTGGTAAAGCGCGGCGCATTGTCGCTTGAGCGCGACGTTGATGAAGACCGAGCCCGCCTCGATGCCGACGAAGTGAAAGCCGAGCAGTAAGGTGGGCGGCATGTCGGGGTCGAGCAAGTCCACTTCGCTGTCGACTTCGACGAGTTTTTCGAGCTTCTCCAGGGAGCCGAACCACTGCACGGACCGCTCGACATAGCTGCGGATCGCGTGGCGAAAGTGCTTGCATGCGATCTCCTCGCGCTTTTGCTCGCTCCATTCCGGAAAGCACAATTTGAGATTCGTGTGTACGATGCGCCGGCGCCTGCTGGGGATTTGATAGAGCATCCAGCCGAGGCCGTCGCCCAGGCGTGCGACCAAGCCGTACGGCAGGATCGCCAAAAACTTGAGCAGGCCGATGGCGCACTGCGTGCCGATCCGCTTCAACATGCGCGAGCATCGAGTCGAGGCGAATAGGGCCCGCGGCACACGGGTGCGACGGGTTGCGCGCCGCATGAGCGCGGCGCGCAATGCACGGAATAGATGGATCGAAACACGGCAATTCGCTCTGTGACATTCTCGAGAAGCCGCTATAATACGGGCTTCGCCGAGTTAATAGACAACTTGCGGGGCGAAGTCGCCGGGCGCCAGCAGCGTCCGAACGATATGGAATTCCGCTAAAGCGTCGCCGCTTCAGGCTCCCGGAGCTGGCTACGTGAACTCAAACACCGTAACCTAGGAGTCTGCAACGTGGCAAACGACTACCTCTTCACGTCCGAATCCGTTTCCGAAGGCCATCCCGACAAGGTCGCCGATCAAATCTCGGACGCCATTCTCGACGCCATCCTCACGCAGGACAAATACTCGCGCGTTGCCGCTGAAACGCTGTGCAACACGGGTCTCGTGGTGCTGGCCGGTGAAATCACGACAACGGCCAACGTCGACTACATCCAAATCGCGCGCGACACGATCAAGCGCATCGGCTACGACAACACCGATTACGGCATCGACTACCGCGGCTGCGCGGTGCTCGTGGCGTACGACAAGCAATCGCCCGACATCGCGCAAGGCGTGGATCGCGCGCACGACAACAACCTCGATCAAGGCGCGGGCGACCAAGGCTTGATGTTCGGTTACGCGTGCGACGAAACCTCGGAACTCATGCCGCTGCCGATCCACTTGTCGCACCGCTTGGTGGAGCGCCAGGCATGCTTGCGCCGCGACGGCCGCCTGCCGTGGCTGCGCCCCGACGCCAAATCGCAGGTGACGGTGCGGTATGTCGACGGTAAGCCGCATTCGATCGATACCGTGGTGCTCTCGACGCAGCATGCGCCCGACATGGAGCTTTCCACGCTGCGCGAAGCCGTGATCGAGGAAGTCATCAAGCCCACGCTGCCGGCCGAGCTCATCAAGGGCGACATCAAGTTCCTGGTCAATCCGACGGGCCGTTTCGTCATCGGCGGCCCGCAGGGCGACTGCGGCCTGACGGGCCGCAAGATCATCGTCGATACGTACGGCGGCGCGGCACCGCACGGCGGCGGCGCGTTCTCGGGCAAGGACCCGTCGAAGGTCGACCGTTCGGCCGCCTACGCGGGCCGTTACGTCGCGAAGAACATCGTGGCGGCGGGTTTGGCTTCGCGCTGCTTGATCCAAGTGTCGTATGCGATCGGCGTGGCGCAGCCCACGTCAGTCATGGTCAATACGTTCGGCACGGGGAAGGTGTCGGACGCGACGATCACGAAGCTCGTGCGCGAGCATTTCGACCTGCGTCCGAAGGGCATCATCCAGATGCTCGATCTTCTGCGCCCTGTCTACGAGAAGACGGCGGCTTACGGTCACTTCGGCCGCGAAGAGCCCGAGTTCTCGTGGGAAGCAACCGACAAGGCCCTTGCACTGGCGGAAGCGGCTGGCACGGAGCCGGTGGCGGAAGTGGCTTGATCGCCCGCCGCGCGGGCTGGCGCGCAACGAAGTGAGCAAACCCCTGGCTGCGAGTTCATGCCAGGGGTTTTGTTTTACCGGCGCGAGGCATGCCGCCGTTGCTCTTGGCGGCTGACAGCGCAGGATGGATCGCCTTTTATCGCACACGCCGCGGCGAACGCGACGTGTCCTTAAGCGGATTTCGGCCAAAGCCGTGTGCTTGGCTACCCGTCTTCGCCGACTTCCGTCGGATTGGGCAAGTCAGGCAGCGGTTTATCGGTCGGCTTGGCGGGTTCGCCCTTTGGTTTTTGTTCCGTGCCCGGGTGCGTCGGTTGCGCGGCCTGACCATCGCTTTCGGATTGGCCGGCGCAGCGAACGAGACAGGCCTCGCCGCTGGGAGTCGATAACGTCGTCATCGCAGCGCCCTCACTCAAATGCTGATGAAGATCACGACGTCGCGCAAAGTGCGTGCCGCGGGAATCAGCGAGCGGCGCAAGGGACGCAGCGGCGCCCGGTGACTCAATCCCAGCAGTTGCGGAAAGCGACGGCCGCGATCACGGGTACGCACAGCACGAGCGGAATGGCGAAGTAGGGCACTTCGAGATCCGTCGTCCAACTGTAGACGAGCCAGCCGACGCCGGCCGCGAGCGTGCCGACGCCGACAAGCGCAGTGAGTACGTTCAGCGTGCGCTTGGACGGGCCCCGGTGTGGCCGCTCTTTGGGAGTAGGCGTATTCATCGCGCATCCTGGCACGTGGGGGCCAGGCCGAGCAGTTATAGATAGATGAATTTTACGCTCGCACGGCGCGGCCGGCGGCGCTTCGCGGGGAACCGGCAGAATTAGCGGGCCGCGAATGCGAACCATCCCGCGCTGGCCGAAAGCCGGCGCGGCCGTCGATTGCCGACGCGTTGCGCAGCGGTGGCCCCGACGCGGCGGGCCGTTGCCCGGCGCAGCATTCTTCGCAGCAGCGTCCGGCGCGCCCGAGTGCCGGTGCGCAGCGCGGAAAGGACGGCGCGCAACCACGCGCGCAACAGCCCGCCCGCGCGGCCCGCCCGCCGGAGCGCGGTTTCGCGGCGCGCCAGCAGATCGCCGCGAGCGGCATG
>JBQCDS010000107.1:0-11489 GCA_051961035.1 Trinickia sp.
TGGGACGGCCCGGCCGCGATCGCGTTCACCGACGGCCGTCAGATCGGCGCGACGCTCGACCGTAACGGGCTGCGTCCGGCGCGTTATCTGATCACGGACGACGATCTCGTCATCATGGCGTCGGAAGCGGGCGTGCTGCCGATTCCCGAATCGAAGATCGTCAAGATGTGGCGCTTGCAGCCGGGCAAGATGTTCCTCATCGACATGGAACACGGCCGAATCATCGGCGACAAGGAACTGAAGGACAACCTCGCGAACGCGAAGCCGTACAAGAGCTGGATCGATGCGGTGCGCATCAAGCTCGACGAAATCGAGCCGAAAGCGGAAGACGTCGCGACGGAGCGCCGCGAGGCGGCGGCGCTGCTCGACCGCCAGCAGGCGTTCGGCTATACGCAGGAAGACCTGAAGTTCTTGATGGCGCCGATGGCGCAGCAAGGCGAGGAAGCGATCGGCTCGATGGGCAACGACTCGCCGCTCGCCGTGATGTCGAACAAGAACAAGACGCTCTATCACTACTTTAAGCAACTGTTCGCGCAAGTTACGAACCCGCCGATCGATCCGATCCGCGAAAACATGGTGATGTCGCTCGTCTCGTTCGTCGGCCCGAAGCCGAACCTGCTCGATACGAACAACATCAACCCGCCGATGCGGCTCGAAGTGTCGCAGCCGGTGCTCGACTTCAAGGACATTGCGAAGATTCGCGCGATCGATCAGTACACGGGCGGCAAGTTCAGCTCCTACGAACTGAACATCTGCTATCCGGTGGCGTGGGGCAAGGAAGGGATCGAGGCGCGGCTCGCGTCGTTGTGCGCGGAAGCGGTCGATGCCGTCAGGTCCGGCTACAACATGCTGATCGTGTCCGATCGCCGCACCGACCGCGACAACGTGGCCGTCCCGGCATTGCTCGCCACCGCCGCGATCCACACGCACCTCGTTTCGCACGGGCTGCGTACGAGCACGGGCCTGGTGGTCGAAACGGGTTCGGCGCGCGAAGTGCACCATTTCGCGTTGCTCGCCGGCTACGGGGCGGAAGCCGTCCATCCGTATCTCGCGATGGAGACGCTCGCGCAACTCGCGCAAGGGCTCAAGGGCGATCTGTCGCCGGAGAAGGCTGTCTACAACTTCACGAAGGCGATCGGCAAGGGCCTGCAGAAGGTCATGTCGAAGATGGGCATCTCGACCTACATGTCGTACACGGGCGCGCAGATCTTCGAAGCGGTTGGCCTGGCGAGCGACCTGGTGGAGAAGTACTTCAAGGGCACGGCATCGAAGGTGGGCGGCATCGGCCTGTTCGAGGTGGCCGAGGAAGCCATTCGCCTGCACCATGAAGCGTTCGGCGACAACCCGGTGCTCGCGACCATGCTCGATGCGGGCGGCGAGTACGCCTATCGCGTGCGCGGTGAAGACCACATGTGGACACCCGACGCGATCGCCAAGCTGCAACACTCGACGCGCAGCAACTCGTACCAGACCTACAAGGAATACGCGCATTTGATCAACGATCAAACGCGCCGTCATATGACGTTCCGCGGCCTGTTCGAGTTCAAGGTCGAGCCGGCGAAGGCGATTCCGCTCGAAGAAGTGGAATCGGCCAAGGAAATCGTCAAGCGCTTCGCAACGGGTGCCATGTCACTCGGTTCGATCAGCACGGAGGCGCACGCCACGCTGGCCGTCGCGATGAACCGCATCGGCGGCAAGTCGAACACGGGCGAGGGCGGCGAAGACGACTCGCGTTATCGCAACGAATTGCGCGGCATTCCGATCAAGAACGGCGATACCCTCGCTTCGGTGATCGGCAGCGAAGTCGTGCGTGACATCCCGCTGAAGGACGGCGATTCGCTGCGCTCGAAGATCAAGCAGGTGGCGTCGGGCCGCTTCGGCGTGACGGCGGAATATCTGGCGTCGGCCGATCAAATCCAGATCAAGATGGCGCAGGGTGCGAAGCCCGGCGAAGGCGGTCAACTGCCGGGCCACAAGGTGTCGGAATACATCGGCAAGCTGCGCTACTCGGTGCCGGGCGTCGGCCTGATTTCGCCGCCGCCGCACCACGACATCTATTCGATCGAGGATCTGGCGCAGTTGATCCACGATCTGAAGAACGTCAATCCGGTGGCGAGCATTTCGGTGAAGCTCGTCTCCGAAGTGGGCGTCGGCACGGTGGCAACCGGTGTGGCCAAGGCGAAGGCCGATCACATCGTGATCGCCGGCCATGACGGTGGCACGGGCGCGTCGCCGCTCTCGTCGGTCAAGCACGCCGGCACGCCGTGGGAACTCGGCCTGGCCGAAACGCAGCAAACGCTCGTGCTCAACCGTCTGCGCGGCCGCATTCGCTTGCAGGCCGACGGTCAGATGAAGACGGGCCGCGACGTCGTGATCGGCGCGTTGCTCGGCGCCGACGAGTTCGGCTTCGCGACGGCTCCGCTCGTCGTCGAAGGCTGCATCATGATGCGCAAGTGTCATCTGAATACGTGCCCCGTCGGCGTGGCGACGCAAGATCCGGTGCTGCGCGCGAAGTTCCAAGGCCAGCCCGAGCACGTCGTGAACTACTTCTTCTTCGTTGCCGAGGAAGTGCGCGAAATCATGGCGCAACTCGGCATTCGCAAGTTCGACGACCTGATCGGCCGAGCGGAGCTGCTCGACATGAAGAAGGGCATCGAACATTGGAAAGCGAAGGGGCTCGATTTCACGAACGTCTTCTATCAACCGAAGGTGCCGAGCGAAGTCGCGCGTAAGCATGCCGAGGAGCAGGATCACGGTCTCGCTCGCGCGCTCGATCACACGCTGATCGAGAAGGCGCGTGCCGCGATCGAGAAAAGCGAGCACGTGTCGTTCATTCAGCCCGTGCGCAACGTGAACCGCAGCGTCGGCGCGATGCTCTCGGGCGTGATCGCGAAGAAGTACGGTCACGACGGGCTGCCCGACGACACGATCCACATCCAACTGAAAGGCACGGCGGGCCAGAGCTTCGGCGCGTTCCTCGCACGCGGGGTGACGCTCGATCTCGTCGGCGACGGCAACGACTACGTCGGCAAGGGCCTGTCGGGCGGCCGCATCATCATCCGCCCGACGAACGATTTCCGCGGCAAGTCCGAGGAAAACATCATTTGCGGCAACACGGTGATGTACGGGGCGCTCGAAGGCGAAGCGTATCTGCGCGGCGTGGCCGGGGAGCGCTTTTGCGTGCGTAACTCGGGAGCGAGCGCGGTGGTCGAAGGCACGGGCGATCACGGCTGCGAGTACATGACGGGCGGTACCGTGGTCGTGCTTGGCGAGACGGGCCGCAACTTCGCGGCGGGCATGTCGGGCGGCGTGGCGTTCATCTACGACGCCGACGGCACGTTCGCGAGCAAGTGCAACAAGGCCATGGTCGCGCTCGAGCCGGTGCTGCAACAGGCCGAGCAGGAGCGCACGATCGATCGCGGGCTGTGGCACGCGGGCGAGACGGACGAAGCGATGCTCAAGGGCCTCGTCGAGCGGCACTTCCAATTCACCGGTTCGCCGCGTGCGAAGGCGCTGCTCGAGAACTGGGACGCGTCGCGTCGTCAGTTCGTCAAGGTCTTCCCGACCGAGTACAAGCGTGCACTCGGCGAATTGGCCGCTAAGAAGGCAGCCAAGGAGGCGATGGCCGCGTAAGCGACCGGCGCTGAACGAGGCGCGCGCGGCAGGGCTCGATCGCTCGCGGCGCCTCGTCGACAAGTCGACCAAACCCAAGCGGCCGGCGAGCACCGCCGCGCGCCTCGATCGAAACGGATTTCGAGCGCAGCGCGGGCCTCGCGGGCCCACCCCGATACAGACGTGTTTGGAAAGAAGAGCAACCCTATGGGCCAGGCACCCGGGTTTCTCGAATTTGAGCGCCGCCACGAGCACTACGAAGCGCCGCTCGCGCGCGTCAAGCACTACAAGGAGTTCGTGGCGGCGCTGTCGGACGACGACGCGAAGGTTCAAGGCGCACGTTGCATGGACTGCGGCATCCCGTTTTGCAACAACGGTTGCCCGGTGAACAACATCATCCCCGACTTCAACGACCTGGTGTACCACCAAGATTGGCAGCGCGCGATCGAGGTGCTGCATTCGACGAACAACTTCCCCGAGTTCACGGGCCGCATCTGCCCGGCGCCGTGCGAGGCGGCGTGTACACTCGGCATCAACGCCGAACCGGTGGGCATCAAGTCGATCGAGCACGCGATCATCGACAAGGCCTGGAGCCAAGGCTGGGTCGTACCGCAGCCGCCCAAGAAGAAGACGGGCAAGAAGGTGGCCGTCGTGGGCTCCGGCCCCGCGGGATTGGCCGCCGCGCAGCAGCTCGCGCGCGCCGGTCACGAAGTGACGGTGTTCGAGAAGAACGATCGGATCGGCGGCCTGCTGCGCTATGGCATCCCCGATTTCAAGTTGGAGAAGTGGCTCATCGATCGGCGCATGCGCCAGATGGAAGCCGAAGGCGTGACGTTCCGCACGAACGTCTTCATCGGCCAAGAGCCGCTGGCCGCGCACATCTGCAACTCGGCCAAGGAGACGCTGACGCCCGAGGCGCTCAAGGAGCAGTTCGATGCCGTCGTGATCGCGGGCGGCGCCGAAACGCCGCGCGATTTGCCGGTGCCGGGGCGCGAGCTGGCCGGCATCCACTACGCGATGGAGTTCTTGCCGCAGCAAAACAAGGTCAACGCCGGCGATAAGCTGGCCGATCAAATGCTGGCCAAGGGCAAGCATGTGGTCGTGATCGGCGGGGGCGATACGGGATCGGATTGCGTCGGCACGTCGAACCGACACGGCGCGAAGAGCGTGACGCAATTCGAGCTGCTGCCGCAGCCGCCCGAGGATGAGCACAAGCCGCTCGTGTGGCCGTACTGGCCGATCAAGCTGCGCACGTCGTCGTCGCATGAAGAAGGGTGCAGCCGCGATTGGTCGGTGGCGACCAAGCGCTTCGAAGGCAAAAACGGCAAGGTCGAGAAGCTCATCGCCGCGCGTGTCGAATGGAAGGACGGCAAGATGCAGGAATTGCCGGGCTCCGAGTTCGAGATGAAGGCCGACCTGGTTTTGCTTGCGATGGGCTTCACGCAGCCGGCCGCGCCGGTGCTCGACGCCTTCCGCGTCGATAAGGATGCGCGCGGCAACGTGCGCGCTTCGACCGAAGGCGAGCGCGCCTACTACACGTCCGTCGACAAGGTGTTCGCGGCCGGCGATATGCGGCGCGGCCAGTCGCTCGTCGTCTGGGCGATCCGCGAAGGCCGTCAATGCGCGCGCGCCGTCGATGCGTACTTGATGGGCAGCTCGGAGTTGCCGCGCTGATCGTATGAGCGCGCGCGAGGCCGTCGACGACGATTGGCATCGCTGCTTCATCGCGCTCGTGCCCGACGTGGCCACGCGCGATGCGCTGGCGGCGTTGCCCGTCGGCGCGGCCGCGCGGCGCGTCGTCGTCGATCAGCTGCATATGACTTTGGCGTTTCTCGGCAGCATCGCGCCCGACAAGGGGGCGGTGCTGGCGGGGCGATTGGGCTCCATCGTGGAGCCGCTGCCAGTACAACGCGCCGAGCGAAGCGAGTACTGGCCGAGTGCCATGCATCCGCGGCTCGTCGTCGTTCCGTTCTCCGGGGAAGAGGGGCTCGCCGCCCTCGAAGCTCGCGTGCGCGAGCTCATTGCCGGGATCGGGTTGCCCGTCGACGATCACCGTCCGTTTCGCCCTCACATCACGCTGGCTCGTTTCGCGCGCCGTGCGCGGCCCGCGCGCGAAGCCGGCGCCCCACGCGTATTGCCGGGCGCCGCGTTGCCGCCTGAGCAGGCAACGCTTGGCGTCGCCCCCCGTTTCGATCAGTTGACGCTGTATTCGAGCACGCTCGCGCGGCACGGGGCGCGCTATCGTCCGCTCGCGCAAGTGGCGGTGCCGCCCGTGTAATCGCCTCGTCGTGCGTGTCGCGGCCTCACGTTTCACCGCCGGTTGCGCTCGCGCCGATGCCACCCGCGTTCGCGGCAGGCGCGGCAGGCGCGGCGCGCGCCTTTATGCTGCGGCCCGCTCGTCGGCGCGCGAAATATCGAGCACCTCGTTATGCAGCGAAACGAGCGATTCGCGATGGGCGACGCTCATGATCGCCGTGGCCGGCAGCCGTTCCATCAGCAGCCGGTACACATGCGCTTCGTTGGCCGGATCGAGCGCGCTCGTCGCTTCGTCGAGGAACAGAAAATCGGGCTTGTGCAGAAGCACGCGCGCGCAGGCAAGCCGCTGCTGTTCGCCCGGCGACAAGACGCGCGACCAGTGCGCCGATTCGCCGAGGCGATCGACGTAATCGTCGAGCCGGGCGAGCCGAATCGCGTCGCGGCAGCTTTCATCGGAAAACGCTTCTGCCGGCGACGGATACGCGAGCGCGGCCTTGAGCGTGCCGATCGGCAGGTAGCTTTGCTGCGGCACGAACATCGTGCGGGCGCCGACGGGCGCGTCGATCTGCCCTTCGCCGAACGGCCAGAGGCCGGCGAACGCGCGCAGCATCGTGCTCTTGCCCGCGCCCGAGGGGCCGCGCACGAGCCAGCGCGCGCCCGGTTTCACGGTGATGTCGGCGATGGCGGCAAGCGGGGTGCCGTTCGGCAGAGCGAGTTGAAGATCTTTCGTCGAGAGCGAGTCCGAATCGACGTAATGCAGATTGATACCGCCGTGGACGGTGGCCGGGGAGACCGATTCACGCAAGTGCGTGCTTTGGATGACACGCGTGAATTCGCGCAGACGATTGACCGTGGCGCGCCAGGACACGAGCGAGCCGTAATTGTCGATGATCCATGAAAACGCGCCGCTGACGGTCCCGAAAGCATCGACGATTTGCATCAAGACGCCGAAGCTCAAGGCGCCGGCGAAGTAGCGCGGCGAGGCCACGACGAACGGGAAAATGATCGCTGCTTGGGCGTAAAAGGTTGTCGCGACATTCAAGCGCCGCGTGTACTTCATGATGCGCCACCAGTTGTCGCGGATTCGCGTGAAGATGTGCTGGGCGTTGCCCCGCTCCGTCCGAACGCCGTCGTAGAGTGCGATTTGCTCGGCGTTTTCGCGCACGCGAATGAGCCCGAAACGGAAGTCGGCTTCCACGCGCTGTTGCTGGTAGTTGATCGAAACGAGCGAATGCCCGACCTTATGGATGACGTACGAGCCGCCGGCCGCGTAGATGGCGGCCGCCCACACCATGTAGCCCGGTATCGTCCATGTCCCCCCCGAGAGATGCAGAACGAGCGGGCCGGAGATCGTCCAAAGAATCGTGATGAACGAAAACAGCGTCACGATCGTCGACAAAAGCCCGAGCGAAAGCGAGAGCGTGTTCGAAGCGAATGTTTGCAGGTCGTCGCTGATCCGTTGGTCGGGGTTGTCGGCGAGCTTGTCGCGCTCGATGCGATAGAACGCGGCCTCGCCGAGCCACGCGCGCAAGTAACGCGTGGTTAGCCATTGGCGCCACCGAAACTCGAGCATCTGACGCAGGTAGGTTCGGTAGACCGCCAGGGCGATAAAGACGAACGCGGCGATCGAAAACAGCATGAGTTGATGCCAAAACTGCGGAATGTCCTTCGATTGCAGCGCGTTGTAGAACTTTGCGTTCCATTTGTTGAACCAGACGTTGAACCCCACGATGAGCAGGTTGATGGCGACGATCGCCAACAGCAGGCCCCATGCGGCTTTCCAGTCCTCGGAGACCCAATACGGCTTGATGAGCCCCCACGCCGACGTTGCATAGGGCTCATGCGGCGTGTCGTTGCGCTCGGGGACAGGGATGAGGGACGCAGTCATAGATTTTTTGGTCGGGGTTTGCGAATCGGTGCACGAAGAACGACAGCAGGACATGGGCCTCGATCGATGCACCTGCGGATTCTTGCGGAGGGCGCTTAAAACAGTCTTAATCGATAACGGTTGCGCACATTGTCCATCGCCTTGTGCGTCTTGTCGCGCCTATGACCGCGTCGCGACCTGACGGCGCGCGTCTCCGGCGCCCGGCGGTGGGTGATTGTGCCAGAGCACCAGCGCCGCGCCGGTCGCCGGCCTGATCCGGCCCATAAAAAAGGGCGCGCTTGCGGCCGTTGGCGGGGCTGCGGCTCATTTGCGGCACCGTGCGCTTTTATGGTCTAATGGCCCTCGACGAAACAGGGGTGCTTTGCGCGTTTCAGGTGGTGAGTGCGGCGGCTGCCGTACTAGCGCGAGGCTGAGAGAGACCCTTCGCACCCGATCCGGATAATACCGGCGCGGGAAGTTTCGGGAACGCTTTGCGTGGGGCGTCCGGTTGCCGGCCGTCCTTCCCCGCCGGGCCGCGTTCGCTTTTGCGCACGCCGTTTGCCCGGCCGGCCCCACCGGCCGGTTTCGTCCTTATGTACGCGGTTGCGCTCGGCATCGCGTACGGAAAGGATCGATCCGATGACCGTTCAAACTTCTGTCGTTTCCACGGGCGCGCAGCCCGATATCGCCGTGCTGGGCGGCGGCCTTTGCGGCCGGCTCGTCGCTTGGCGGCTCGCCGGCGCAGGCTATCGCGTGGCGCTCTATGAACGCGGCGACGCCGCCGGCTCTTCTTCCGCCGCATGGGTTGCGGCCGCGATGCTCGCGCCGCTCGCGGAAGCGGCCGTGGCCGAGCCGCTCATCGTCGGGCTCGGCGCGGCTTCGCTCGTCGAATGGCCGCGCATCATCGCTCAATTGCCCGAACCGGTCTTCTTTCAGCGCAACGGCACGCTTGTCGTTTGGCACCACGGCGATCGCGCCGAGGCGTCGCTGTTCGAGCGCCGCGTGCGCGCCAATGCGCCGGCCGAACTGCTCGCCGACGGCGGGCTCGAACGTGTCGACGGCCCGGCGCTGGCCGCTGCCGAACCCGCGCTGGCGGGACGCTTCGCCACCGGTTGGCTGTTGCCGCGCGAGGGGCAGCTCGACAACCGCCAGGTATTGCACGCATTGGCGGCCGGGCTCGCCGAACGCGGCGTGGCCGCGCACTGGAACACCGCCGTGGACGAAGGTAGCCGGCCGCGCGCCCGCGTGACGATCGATTGCCGTGGCCTTGGTGCGAAGCCGGTACTGCCCACGCTGCGCGGCATTCGCGGCGAAGTCGCGCGCGTGAGCGCGCCGGGCATCGGTCTCACGCGTCCGGTGCGGTTGCTCCACCCACGCTATCCGATTTATCTTGCGCCGAAGGAAAACGATGTCTATGTCGTGGGCGCCACCGAGATCGAAGGCGAGGACATGTCGCCCGTCAGCGTGCGCTCGGCCCTCGAGCTGCTGAGCGCGGCCTTCGCCGTGCATCCCGGCTTCGGCGAGGCCCGCATCCTCGAATTGAACACGCAATGCCGCCCCACGCTGCCCGATCACCTGCCGGCGATTACATGGGACGGCGCGCAAACGCTGATCGTCAACGGGTTGTACCGGCATGGCTACATGATCGCGCCCGAAGTATCGAAGGCGGCGGCCGATCTGGCGAGTGCGCTGCTTGCGGGCCAACTGAAGGATGCCGACGGGTTCGATGCGCTGCGCGGCGAGTCGCCTTGGGCGACGATGCTTCATTGCGCCCATTCGCTAGCGGGTGCGGCGCCGGCCGTCGGGGCATGACGGATGGTTTATCCGCGGCCGGCTGCCGAACTGGCGCGGACGGCCCGGAACGATCTCGTCCCGCTCGCCAGTTGGGTTTTGGGTCTTAGTTAAACGCGAAACGTATCGCCGATCATGGACATTCAAGTCAACCAAACTCCGCTGTCGCTGCCCGAGCACGCGACGCTTGCCGAAGCGTTGTCGCGCTTCGGCGCACGTCCGCCGTTCGCCGTCGCGGTGAACGGGGAGTTCGTCGCGCGCGCTCAGCATGCGGCGCGCACTTTGCAGGCGGGCGACAAGATCGACGTCGTCCACCCGGTGGCGGGCGGCTAAGCGCCGCTCGCCCGGGTGCGGGGCGCACGATGAGAGCGGGCCGACGCCTTGCTCGCCCCGTCGCGCGGTCGCCTCGAGTCGGCGTCTGGGCTGTTAGCGCTTTCGAGCCTATTTGTTTTTCAGGCCTTTTCGTGCTCGGCGTATCCGAGCCTCTCAGGAAATTCGATGAACTCCGCTTCCGAACCCGTCTCTTTCGCCTCCGATGCACTGATGCTATACGGCACCGCCTTCGCGAGCCGCTTGCTGCTCGGTACATCGCGCTATCCCTCGCTGCAATCGCTGGCCGATTCGATCGACGCGGGCCGCCCCGGGATGGTCACGGTCGCGCTGCGCCGGCAGATGAACGCGCGCACGGCCGAAGCTGGCTTCTTCGATTTGCTTAAGGCGCGCGGCGTGCCCCTGCTGCCGAATACGGCCGGATGCCAGAGCGTGGCCGAAGCTGTGACGACGGCTCATATGGCGCGCGAGGTGTTCGAGACCGATTGGATCAAGCTCGAGTTGATCGGCGACGACTACACGCTGCAGCCTGATTCGATCGGCCTGATCGAGGCGGCCGAGCGGCTCATCAAGGATGGTTTCAAGGTGCTGCCGTACTGCACCGAGGATCTCGTTGTCGGCCGCCGGCTCCTTGACGTGGGCTGCGAGGCCTTGATGCCTTGGGGGGCGCCCATCGGCACGGGCAAGGGCATCGTCAATCCATACGGCTTGCGCGTGCTGCGTGAGCGGCTGACCGACGTCCCGCTGATCGTCGATGCCGGGCTTGGCGTGCCGTCGCACGCGTGCCAGGTGATGGAGTGGGGGTTCGACGGCGTGCTGGTCAACACGGCCGTTTCCCAGGCGACGCACCCCGCCGCCATGGCGCGAGCGTTTGCGATGGCCGCGCAGGCGGGCCGCGATGCGTACGTCGCCGGGCCGATGGCCGAACGCGATAGTGCCGAGGCGAGCACGCCCGTCGTCGGCATGCCGTTCTGGCATCAAGATCGACAGTAAGCATGATGCGCGTTCGGACCTACGCCCGGCGGCGCTCGGAGTGAACCATGGAGACCCTGAAACTGTCCGATCGCGATTTTTTCTGGCCGCCTGCCGATAGACTGATCGAGGCGGCCGAGCGCATTCGCGCGCGGCTGGGCGACTGGCCGTGCGCGAGCCGTGCGTGGCGCATCTGCCTCACCGCGCCCGATACGCCCGGCGCGGACGACCTGATCGTCCTCATTGGCCGCGAGGCCGGGCAGGCCGACGCCGCTGCATGGCGAGCGGCCGGCGCGACGCTCGTCGAAGCGGGCCCGGACGGTGCCACGCTGACGAACGCTGCGAACGAGCGTTTCGTGCTCGACGGCGCCCCGGCCGAGGACTGGCTGGCCGCGCTGGCGGCCTTTCTCGACTGCTGCTTCGAGCCGCACGATGCGCTCGTGCTCGCGCTGGCTTGGCGCGACGGCGACGAAACGCACGGCGAAGACGCGTGGCCCGTCGATTTGGGGCGCTTTCCGCATGTGAGAGGCCTGCCCGCCGCTCCCTCGCAACCTTTTCCGCCATGCCCGCCGCAACTCGGGCTGTACGCCGTCGTGACGAGCGCGCCCGGGGTGGAAAACGTATTTGCGCTCGGCGTAAATAATGTGAAACATAGCGTGAA
>JBQCDS010000108.1:0-4423 GCA_051961035.1 Trinickia sp.
AAGCCGTGAGCGAGGAGCGGGCCGATTTCGGTTTCTTCGCGATCGATCCGCAGCGCGGCGAAACGATTGCGTTCACGGCGCCCTATGTATTGATCGAGGGCTTCTTTCTCGTTCGTGACGACTCGCCTGTCAAGACCAATCTAGACGTCGACCAATCGCATATCAGCGTCGCCGTTGGCAAGGGCAGCGCTTATGATCTGTTCCTCACGCGTGGGCTGAAGTCGGCGAAAATCGTGCGCGCGCCCACGTCGCCGGCGGTCGTGCAAACGTTCATGGAGCAAGGTCTTGATGTGGCTGCGGGCGTCAAGCAGCAACTGGAAGCCGACGCTCGGAAGGTTGGCGGGCTACGTCTCCTCGACGAGCGTTTCATGGTCATTCGGCAGGCGATGGGAACACCGAAAAGCCGCGGTGACGCGGCGGCCGCCGCGCTCTCCCAGTTCGTCGAGGAGATGAAGGTATCAGGATTCGTCGCCCACGCGCTGCAACGGCACGGGATCGCGGGCGCGACTGTTGCGCCGGCTGCGGGTTGAGCGTTTTCACGCGCGCGCGGCCCTCAACCAGGCCTTCGGCTGCGGCCTATGATGTTATCCGTCAGCAGAATGCCGATCGACCGCAGGTGACACAGACGAACGTCCACGGTCTATTACCCGCATAGGCTGACCGGCCCTATCTTCGAATCGGGAGAGACACACTACTCGAATTCGGCGACTGCAAGCTCGGTATGGATTCCCTTTTGGCGCGCGCGGTGCGTGCCCGACTGTGCCCACAATCGCGACCCCTCGGATTAAAAATAGCTCGAGATGCGTCCCGGTTCGCACCGGGGCACGCCCGATGCTGATCCGTTCCGGTGACCCATCGCTATCCTGCGTCTAACGGAGGTTTCATGGCAAACCAACCGCATCAATCGTGCATTCAGGCGTGCGACGCTTGCGCCGCCGCATGCGATCACTGCTCCGCTGCCTGCCTTTCTGAAAGTGATGTCGCCAAAATGGCCGAATGCATCCGGCTCGATGCCGACTGCGCAGATGTCTGCCGCGTCGCGTCCGCACTCATGGCCCGAGGCAGCAACCACGCCAAGCAGATATGCGCGCTATGTGCGTCAATCTGCACGGCCTGCGCCGCCGAGTGCGGGAAACACCAACACGACCATTGCAAGCAATGCGCACAAAATTGTCGCGAGTGTGCCAAGGAATGCGAGGCCATGGCTTAGTTGGCGAACGCGATCGCCAGCACGACAGCAACCGTCATTGCCTTCGGCCGGACACGCAGTACGGCGCCCTGATGGTAGTAACTTGCAGCGCGGCCGTACGGCGCTTCTTGCGACAGTTCGCGCCAGTTCCGCGAATCGCTCTATACGGATTCGGCCGGCGTCGAGTTCCGCGACCTCGACGCCACTTCTACGTTACAGGACATTGGCGCCGACTGCTTCGTTGAACACCTCTGCGTGGTCTCCGTCGATGATGCCACCACCTTGCTGTTCCACGGCCGATGGCAGTAGCCGGGCAATCGGTTTGGCATCGTTGACGTCCAGCCCACTTTCAATACCGTGGGTCAACGCGTCCGTGGCGCCATTGCCGTCGCCTTTTTCTAACGCCTTCACGAATGCGCTGAAGTCGGCCGGCTGATCTTGACGAAAGTGTTGCAGCGCCGTCTTCAACGGGCCCGACGCCATCCGATCGATGTAGGCGCCGTAAGCTGCCACCTGGGCGTTGTTCCCATTCTTGGACACGGTGGAGAGGATTTTCGAAATTGCGTCATTCTCATCGGAGTCGGGGGGGCTCGGATTCCCCTGTTGATTGTTCGGATTGTCCGTCCTGATTCGTGTAAAACCAGTGGGTATAGGTGTCAGCTCCATGGTGTGTCCTTTCTGTCAGATAAGCATTTACGTGGCCGCGGGTACTACTGGGCAAAAACCCGTCTACGTCTGCTCTCACTGCTCGAACGCTCTTATGCAAACATCGCTCGTGTGCCGCGTATGGGCCACCCTCACTCTCGATTGCCGAATTCGCGCAACGAAAAGCGCTGACAGCGCCAAGCCTGACTGTGTCGTGTATTCACGGCCGTCATATTTCCGGACGTTGCCTGGTGATCAGTTTGTTGCATCAAATTCGCTGTCGAGTGTTCGAACCGCATAAAACGATCGAAGTGCGAAGTGCATGTCGTCAGTTCGACTGATATCGGTGGCTTTCGCCCGGCAGCTCGTCGAAGCCCACTATGCGGCCGGATTGGGATAATAAAACGCGGGCGCTTGCCCGTTGCGCGCAAGCGCCCGCTTTCTATGCCGGCTCAGCGCTCAAAGGTCGCCGATCGAGAACGGCAACTGCCTTTCCGTGGCTCCCCCTGAGTTGAGCACCCTGACGTATGCGAGATACCTCGCTTCGGCAAATGTCTGCGCAGGCACCAAGCTTCCGGGAAGCGGCGCTCTCAACTCATTGGGCAAGATGTTCGTCAACAACTCCCGATGAAGGACCTGTGCCGCTGGATCATGGCGAAGGTTATCCAACTCGAGCTGCCCTCGCATCGTCGCGTAGTCGTAGTACTCGAGATCGCTTTGACCCGTGATCGTGGTCGACTCGGGTGCCCAGAACGAGTAAACACCGAGCTTGTTCACCCGAGTACGGACTCCGATGATATGCAACGGCGTAGTCGAGGGATTCGGGACATACGACTCGGGCAACGTTTCGTCGGTCGTGAAAGTGACGTAGGGACGGCCCGCGGCCGACGCGCTTTTCAGCATGGGAAGCAGATCGTGTCGGCACCCGTATAACTGCGCGTACTCGCCTGTTAGCCAATCGCGGCTGCCGCCGTTGCCGATCGTGACGAGCATCGGAAGAATGTCGACGGAAGACGTCAAGCCATCCCGGATTTTTTCAACTTCGCCGGCGTACTGCCCAGTCGGATCAACGACGATCAACGGGATGTTGTACGCCTCTTCGTAGCACGAGCCTGTCTTGCCGGACACCATCCCGTGCGCGCCGGCATATTCCCCGTGGTCGGACGTCAGAATGATGATCGTGTTGTGCGCGACATCGCGAGGCAGCGAATTGACGATCTCTCCGATTCTCTCGTCGACGATGGTGAGGATCTGCGTGTAGGACTCGAGGCTACGCTTCCAGTAACTGAACGGCGCCGCACCGATTCCTTTTGTCACGCCCTCGATCGGCACGGGGTACGCCGTCACGAGAAAATCCGTGCTGTTCGGGTCGTCCTGCACGCCGCCCCAGATGGTCTCCTGGATGAGCCTGTTGAATGTTTGTGCCGAGGGCTTGATTCGCTCGATCCGATGCAACGACTCCCAGTTTGGTGGGACGTCGGCATAGGGCAATGTGGGCGGATTCTTGAGCGGATTGGTATTCCAATCGTAGTTCGGAGGCCCTTCCGAGTAATCTCGCCATTGCTGATAACCGTTCGGGTTGGTGTTCGAACTCGCGAAAAGATCGTGATAGGTCTTGAATTCCGTTCCAGCCGGGAAGAACTCTTTGTCGTGAGGATTGACGAGACCTACCGTCAAACACCAAGGCGCATCGATCGGCTTGCGCCGGCTGAGCCAATCTACCGCCTGATTGGCAATGTACTAGTCACTGTAATACTGGTTGGGTATATCGCCGATGGTCCCCTGCAAGTTGCTGCCGGTCGGATCGGGGAACGTCATTGCGTGAAACCCATAATCTTGAAGCTCCCGCTGCCCCTTCTTGGTCACTGACAAATGCCATTTACCGATATACGGCGTCGAATAACCGAGATTGCGAAGGAGCTTCCCATAGGTCGGAAAAAAACGGCTAAGCGGCGGCTGAAGCGATCCTTTGCTCGCCGGATTATCGAAAATGGTTGTCAGCACCCAGCTTTGCTGAGAGTAGAGCCCAGTCACCAACGCACCGCGCGCTGGGGTGCACGCGGAGGCGGCTGTGTAGTGCCCCGAGAACTTCACGCCTCTTCTCCATAGGTGATACGTTCGAGGCATGAAATGCCTCAAGAATTCGCCAACGTTCTTTATTCCTTCCGGGAACACGCGCGGATAGCGCATCTCGTCGAGTAGGATAAACAGGATATTTGGCGATTTCTTATGGGTAACCGATTCCGATGCGCCAAGCGCAAGCGTTGGCGTGGTCAGTGCAGCGCCTATCGCCGATGTTTTCTTGATAAATTCGCGACGATCCATGGTCCTTTCTCCGCGTAGACAGAATGATAAAAGGAGCCGCGCTGGCCGCCTCGCAGCGCATGGGGAGGAAATTCGTTTCGAGCAGTGTTATGCAAGGAGATAGATAGAGATTGAATCTCTCTAAATCCTTAAATCAAAAGTGCAGCCCAGGTTTAACTGGACGCCATTCAAATATGAGACGGCAATGAAATGACGCAAGAATAGCTGTGCGTTTGATGCTAGTTGCTTGCGATCGATAAGGAAAGGGGAAAGTCAACAGATTGT
>JBQCDS010000109.1:0-3792 GCA_051961035.1 Trinickia sp.
GGCGCGTGGGGTACTATGTTGTGGGTGTGGCTTTAGCTCAAATCCACCTATTTCACATGCTTCTCGTGCGCGGCGCAATTGCGGCCGGCGCTCACGCCCGTTTGCGGATCGGCCCGCAAGTCGGGCACGACCGTCAGCGACAGCGGCTGGCGAGGCTCGCCACGCTCGATCCCGAGCACGATCGGGTGCCCCGCCCGCGCTTTCACATAGGCGATGAATGCCTGCGCGCCGTCGATCGGCGAGCCGCCGGCCGTGCGCAACGTGTCGCCCGCCTTCAGGCCTGCCCGCTCGGCGGCGCTGCCCGCTTCCACGGCGGCGACCGTCAACGAGCCGCCCTGATCGAACCCGAGCTTGGTGAGGAAATCGTCGTCCAGGTCGCGCTGCGGCACGTTGCGCAGGTCGACTTGGAAATCGTAGGTGCCGCGCCCGTCATGCGCTTCGAGCACGATGCGCCGATGATCGAACGCCGCGTCGAGCAGCTTCCAGCGCAAGTCCGACCAAGAACGCACCGGCTCGATGTCGGCCCCGCGTTCGTCGCCGATGGCAACGACCGTCTCGCCGCCCTCGAATCCTGCGCGCGCCGCGATGCTGCCGGCAGGCGGCGTCGCAAGCGTGGCAACCGGCTCGGTCACGCCCGTGGCGAATACAACCGAAAAGAGCACCACCGCCAGCACGAAATTGGCAAGGGGTCCCGCCAAGACGATCGCGATGCGCTTGACGACGTGTTGGCGGTTGAACGCGTACGGCAGATCGGATGGCTCGATGCCCGGACCCGGATCGCGCTCGTCGAGCATCTTGACGTAGCCGCCGAGCGGCACCGCCGAGATCGTCCATTGCGTCCCGGTCTTGGGCCCCACCCAGCTCACGAGCGGCCGCCCGAAACCGATTGAAAACCGCAGCACCTTCACGCCGCAAAGCCGGGCCACGCTGTAGTGGCCGTACTCATGCACGACCACAAGCACACCGATCGCGACGGCGAACGCGGCGACTTCGATCAGCAGGTTCATCGGCGTCTCACTGCACCGCGCGATTCACGGAGCCCATGCGGTTGGCCGGTTGCGCAAGCAGCGCCCGGCCGGCGATGAACTCGCGCGCGACACGGCGCGCGTCGGCGTCCGCGCCGAGCACGTCGTCCAGGCCGCTCGGCGTGCGGTTGGTCAAACCGTCGAGCACGGCGTCGACCGTGCGCGCGATGTCCATGAAGCCGATCCGGCGCTCGAGGAACGCTTCCACGGCGATTTCGTTCGCCGCATTGAGCGCTGCGCTGGCGATACCGCCCGCCGACAGCGCCTGCATCGCCAACGCCAGGCAGGGAAAACGCTCGTAATCGGGTTTTTCGAATTGCAGCATCGCGATCTGCGCGAGATCGAGTTGCGCGACGCCCGAATCGACGCGCTCGGGGAAGGCAAGCGCATGCGCGATCGGCGTACGCATGTCCGGATTGCCAAGCTGGGCGAGGACCGAGCCGTCGGCATACGACACGAGCGAATGGATCACGCTCTGCGGGTGAATCAGCACGTCGATCCGATCGCCGCCCAGGCCAAACAGCCAATGGGCTTCGATCACCTCGAGGCCCTTGTTCATCATCGTCGCCGAATCGACCGAAATCTTGCGGCCCATGACCCAGTTAGGGTGCTTGCATGCTTCATCCGGCGTGACGTCGACGAGCGTGGCCGGCTCGCGCGTGCGAAACGGCCCACCGGATGCAGTCAAAATGATCTTGCTGACGCCGCCGTGCTCCGCCGCATTGCGCGGCAGGCATTGGAAAATCGCGTTGTGCTCGCTGTCGACCGGGAGCAGCGTGGCACCATGGTCGCGCACGGCATCCATGAAGATGGCACCCGACATCACGAGCGCCTCTTTATTCGCCAGCAAAATGCGCTTGCCGGCACGCGCCGCGGCCAGTGTGGGCGCGAGGCCCGCGGCGCCGACGATCGCCGCGACGACGGTGTCGCATTGCGCGCTTTGCGCCGCTTGCACGAGCGCGTCCTGGCCGTAACCCACCTGGGTATCGCAACCGGCCGCCTTCAACTGCGCCTCGACCTGCGCCGCCGTCTCGGCATCGCCGACGACAGCGACCTCGGGCTTGAACCGCAGGCATTGGGCGACGAGTTTCTCGCCGTTACGGTGGGCTGTCAGCGCATAGACGGAGAAGCGCTCTGGATGACGGGCGACGACGTCGAGCGTGCTGTCGCCGATCGAGCCCGTGGAACCGAGCAGTGTCAGACGTTTTTTCATATCTCTAATCCCTGGTGCCTGGGCTAGCCCAGGAGCAGCATTGCCAACGGCAGCACCGGCAGCAGCGCGTCGATGCGATCGAGCACGCCGCCATGCCCCGGCAGCAGCGCGCTGGAATCCTTCACGCCCGCTTGACGCTTGAGCATCGATTCGAAGAGGTCGCCGACGATGCTGAACGCAACGAGTAGCGTCAGCACGAGCAGCATGCGCGCTGGGCCCGCGCGCGCAGTCAGCGCCGATACGAGCGTCGGTTGGAACGCGTACGACGCCATGACGACGATCGCCGCCACCATGACGGCAAGCCACCCGCCGATAGCGCCTTCCCAGGTCTTGCCCGGGCTGATCGCCGGCGCAAGTTTATGCTTGCCGAACGCTTTCCCGGCAAAGTATGCGCCGATATCGGCCAGCCAGACCACGAGCAGTACCGACAATACGAACGATACGCCCACGATCCGGGCAGCCACGAGCGCATGCCAACAGGCGACCAGCACGACGAGGCCGGCGATGACGAGAAACAGCCGCCACGGCCCGTGGGCAAGCGTGGGTTTGCGTACGAGCACGAACGGCCCGGCCAAAATCCAGAAAACGGCAGCCGCTTCGAATAGCGGACGCGCCGCATGGGCGCCGAACCCCAGTCGTGTGCTGGCGGCAAGCGCGAGCGCCGCAACGACCGCGTAGGCCACCGGCGCGTTGCCGCCGAGCTTCAGTAGGCGCGCCCATTCCCAGGCGGCAAACACGACCGCCACCGCGAGCAGCGCGCCGAAAGCCGCCACCGGTGCGAACAAGGTGACCGGCAGCAGCACCGCCAGCAACACGACGGCGGTGATGACGCGGGTTTTCAGCATGGAAGGGAATCGGCGTTTTGCGAAGGTTCGTCTTGCGACTGCGGCTCGAGTTGCGCGCTGGTGCGCCCGAACCGGCGCTCGCGGCGCGCATACGAGGCAATCGCATCGGATAGGATTTTGGCGTCGAAATCGGGCCAGTACGCGTCGGTGAAGTAAAGCTCCGTGTAGGCCAGTTGCCAGAGCAGGAAGTTGCTGATGCGCGTTTCGCCGCCGGTCCGGATGAACAAGTCGGGCTCCGGCGCGTAGGCGAGTGCCAGGTGTTCGGCAAACGCCGCTTCGTCGATACGCACCGTTCGCCCCTCGCTCACCGATTGCTCGGCCAGCTTGCGCGCAGCCTGCATGATGTCCCACCGGCCGCCGTAATTCGCGGCAATCGTCAGGGTCAGCCGCGTATTGCGGGCCGTTTTCGCCTCCGCCCGGCGGATCAAGTCCTGTATGCGCGTGTCGAACAGGGCCAGATCGCCGACGACGCGCAACCGGATGCCGTTCGCATGCAGTTTGCCGATTTCGCGTTCGAGCGCCGTGACGAACAGCCGCATCAGAAACGACACTTCGTCCACGGGGCGGCGCCAATTTTCGGAGCTGAAGGCGAATAGCGTCAGATATTCGACCCCGGCGCGGGCGCACGCCTCGACGGCCATGCGCACGGCATCGACGCCGCGGGTGTGACCGGCGACGCGCGGCAAGCGCCGCTGCGTCGCCCCACGGC
>JBQCDS010000110.1:0-14811 GCA_051961035.1 Trinickia sp.
GTGACTTCCATGCCGTTGAGCCAGACTTCCCAGCCGATGCCCCAGGCGACGAGCGTCGGATTTTCCCAATCGTCTTCGAAGAAGCGCACGTCGTTTTGCTTCAGATCGAAGCCGAGCGCTTCGAGCGAGCCGAGGTACAGATCGAAAATATTTTCCGGCGCGGGCTTGAGCACGACTTGGTACTGGTAGTAGTGCTGCAGACGGTTGGGGTTGTCGCCGTAGCGTCCGTCCTTCGGGCGGCGGGACGGCTGCACGTACGCCGCGCGCCAGGGCTCGGGGCCGATGGCGCGCAAGAACGTGTGGACGTGCGACGTGCCCGCGCCGACTTCCATGTCGATCGGCTGGAGCAATGCGCAACCTTGTTTGTCCCAATAGGATTGCAGTGTCAGGATGATTTGCTGAAACGTGAGCATGTCGTGCCTTTCGAGGCAGGCGGCGCGAATGTGCCGCTGCGATGCCGGAAAACCGGCGGAAATCGGGGCTACCGTCCAGGCGGCCGCTGCGATCGCCGCACGGTGAAAACGCTAGATTTTACCGGATTGGGGCAGCCTTGCGGCCTTTGGTCGCCTGGGGGGAGTGGCGTCGCGTCAACAGTGGCCGAATCCTTCTTGATCGGATTCGCGCCGTAGTTGTTCGGCACGCTCCGGACTTTGCAGGAAGTCTTTGCTGAATAGGAAAAAGCCCGCTAACGCGTCCCGGCCCAACCTACCGCCGCACGGAACGGGCGCGTCCCCAAACGAACGCCAACCCCACGGCGATCAACAGGGACACCGCCAGCACGAGGCTATTGCCGAAGGCGATATACGGCGTGCGCCCCGTCATGCCTTGCACCTTGGCTTCGATTTGCCCCGTCGTGAATGCCGGCACTCGCGCAGTAACATGGCCCTGCGCATCGATGACCGCCGTCGTACCCGTGTTCGTCGCGGCGATCAACGGCCGGCCCGTCTCCAACGTCCGCATGCGCGCCATCTGCAGATGCTGATCGAGCGCGATCGTGTTGCCGAACCAAGCGAGGTTGGACGCATTCACCAGCACGCTAGCGGGCACGGCCGCCTCGCGCAGGACGCGCGCGATCTCCTCGCCGAAAATATCCTCGTAGCAAATGTCGACGTCGACAGGCTCATTACGGACGATGAACGCGTGCTGCACCGGCTCGCCGCGCGCCAAATCCCCGAGCGGGATATTCATCAACTGCACGAACCAGTGAAAACCCCACGGGACGAATTCACCGAAGGGGACAAGATGGTGCTTATCGTAGCGATACAGTTCGCGCGAGCCGGGCGTGACGCCGAAGAAGCTATTCGTCTCGTCGACATAGCGGCCGTCCGGGCCAATTGAAGCGCCGAACGCGCCGATGAGCAGCGACGAGCCCGTGTTGTCCGCGAACGTGCGCAACGCTTGCCCGAAGTCCTCCGGAAACTGCTGCGGCAACATCGGGATCGCGGTTTCAGGCGTGACGATGAGATCCGCCGGCGAAGCCGTGATCATCTTTTCGTAAAGATCGAGCGCGGCGCGGACACCGGCTTCGTCGAATTTCATCTCTTGCTTGACGTTGCCTTGCAGCAGACGCACCGTAAGCGGCGCGTTGGCAGGCCGCGTCCAGGCCACATGCGATAGCGCGATGCCCGAGCCGATGATGGCGAGCGCCGCCACGGCCGGCAGCAGCACCGCTGAGCGCCGGCGCGCGGACACGAGCCACGCCCACACTCTATGTACGACTAACGCGATATTCAGCGCAAATACCAAACCTACGCAATAAACCCCCACTATCGCCTCAATCCCGGCGAGCGGCCCATCGACTTGCGCATAGCCGCTCGCGAGCCACGGAAAGCCGGTGAACACCGTGCCGCGCAGCCATTCTCCGATCGCCCATGCACTGGCGAACGCGAAGGCCCCGCGCCAAGTGGGCGAGAACGCGCGTTCGGCGTGGGCTTCATGACGTGCGCCGTTCGCCGGCGCATGTCCCGCGCAAATCGACCAGAGCCCCGCCGAGAGCGCCGGATACAGGCCGAGGTAGAGCGAGAACAGCACGAGCGCCGCGCCCGCCAACGGCGCGGGCATCTCGCCGTAATGGTGCATGCTGACGTAGAGCCACCAGACCCCCGTCACGAGATTGCCGAAGCCGAACGCGCCGCCCGTCAACGCCGCGCTTTTCCAGCTCGTCGTGCGCGTGAGCCAAGCGTAGAGCACGGCGAAGATCCCGATTTCGAGCCAGCCGCCGTGCGGAGTCGGCGCAAAGGAGAGCGTGTTCAGTGCGCCGAGCGCCAGCGCGGCGATATAGTGCCAACGCGACAGGGCTGCGCGCCCCGTGGCGGCGCAGGCCGAGGCTGCATGCCCGCGTTGGCGGGAGGAGATGGCGCCCATCAAGTCTGAATGTGTCGCGCTTCGCGCTCGCGTTGGCCCGCGAGCGGGTCGCGTCGAACAAGCAAAATGTGCACTTGGCGGGCATCCCCTCGCAGAATCTCGAAAATGAGATCGTCGATGTGCACGCGCTCGCCGCGATGCGGCACGCGGCCGAAATGATGGGTCACGAGGCCGCCGATCGTGTCGACTTCCTCATCGGAAAAATCGGTGCCGAATACTTCGTTGAATTGCGCGATTTCAGTGAGCGCGCGCACTCGGTAACGGCCGTCGGGCGAGGCGATGATATTGCCGCTTTCCTCGTCGAAGTCGTATTCGTCCTCGATATCGCCGACGATCTGTTCGAGCACGTCTTCGATCGTGATGAGCCCGGCGACGCCGCCGTACTCGTCGACGACGATCGCGATGTGATTGCGATTCATCCGGAAATCGTGGAGCAGCACGTTCAGCCGCTTCGCTTCTGGAATGAAGACGGCGGGGCGCAGCATGCCGCGCACATCGAACGATTCCTCGGCGTAGTAGCGCAGCAGATCCTTCGCGAGCAGCACGCCGATGATGTTGTCGCGGTTGCCCTCGTAGACGGGATAACGCGAGTGCGCCTTATCGAGAACGAACGGGATGAATTCCTCGGGGCTGCACTCGATATCGATGGCGTCCATCTGGGCGCGCGGCACCATGCAGTCGCGCGCGCACAGATCGGACACTTGGAATACGCCCTCGATCATCGAGAGAGAATCGGCATCGATCAGGTTGCGCTCGTGCGCATCTTGCAGGATTTCAAGCAACTCGGCCCGCGAATCGGGCTCCGGCGAAATGAAATCGGTCAAGCGCTCGAGTAGCGAGCGTTTCTCGGTAGGCTTGTCGGTGTGGCGTCGACTGGGATAGGCGTCGTTCATGGCGATGCGTCCTGCACGGCTGGACGCGTGGTAAGCGGAGAGTAAAGGATACACCACGCAAAAGAAGGACCCTGCCTTGCGTTCGGGCCTGCCGATGTGCGCGAGGCGCCGCGCCGTCGCGGCGTCAATCGCATTGCGGGACGCAGCGTTTGAGGAGCGCTTCGAGCGCACGGTCCGGCATGCCGCATTCGCGCAGCGCCGCGACGGTGCGGCAAACGTAGTCGAGGGTCGTGCCGTACCGGCCGCGCGCGCAGTCGAGCACCGCCTTGACCGTTTCGTCGGGCAGCTTGCCTGTGTACGTGGGCACGTCGCGCCGCATGACGAATGCGAGCGCTTCGATGCGGCGCCCGTCCGCTAGCCAGCACGGTAGCCAAGCGGGCCGATAGGACCCCATCGGCATTTCGCGCCGCCATAGCGCCTCCAAATGCGGCCACGCGCCATCGGCTGCGAGCCGGAACGCCATCCCGGTACACGAGCCGCCGCGATCGAGTGCCAGCACGAGTCCCGGCTGCTCCGGCGTGCCTCGGTTCACGCGCGACCACAAGTACAACCCTCGGTGATAGCCGCGTACGCGGGCACGCACTGTTTCCGCCACGGGCATGCCGGGGTTCCAGATCAGTGAGCCGTACCCGAACAGCCACAAGTCGCTTTGGCTGTTCCAATGACGCATCGTGTGTGCAAGCGATGCGGAAAGCTCGGCATCGGTCAGTATGTGCCACTCGCCGAGTGCGGGCGGGTAGCCCGGACAGGGCGGAACTAGCGGCGTGGGGAGCAGACTCGTGTCGGTCATCGCTAAGCGGTCGGGGGGCGGTTAGCGGGAACGGTCTCCGTAGGGATCGGCGAAACCGAGCCGGCCCAGGATTTCCGCCTCGAGCGCTTCCATTTCCTCCGCCTCTTCGTCGTTCTCGTGGTCGTATCCTTGCGCATGAAGCGTGCCGTGCACGATCATGTGAGCGTAGTGGGCGACGAGCGGTTTGCCTTGGCTTTGCGCCTCGCGCTCGATCACGGGGCAGCACAAGATAAGATCGCCCGCGACGGGATCGTCTTCGCTCTCCGCATAGGAGAACGTCAGCACGTTCGTCGCGTAGTCCTTGCCGCGATAGGTGCGGTTCAGCACACGGCCTTCTTCCGCATCGACCAAACGCACCGTGAGCTCGCCGTCGGCGAACAGCGCCGCCTTGATCCAACTCGCGACGCTCGCGCGCGGCAGCGCGGCCTTGTGCTCGGGAAACGCCTTGGCGGCCGGAAATTGCAGCGTCAAATTCAGCCGCGGCCCGCGTGTCTTTTCGTTCATACGGTCATTCGATCATCGATTTACAAGCGCTTCAACGCGCGTCGAGCGGCGCGGCGTCGTCCTTCTTCGTGTGCTTGTCGTACGCGTCGACGATGCGGGCGACGAGCGGATGACGCACGACGTCTGCGCTGGTAAAGCGCGTGAGCGCAATGCCGCGCACGTTCGCCAGCACCTGCTGCGCTTCGATGAGGCCGCTTTTCGCGCCGCGCGGCAAGTCGACTTGTGTGGTATCGCCGGTGACGACGGCCTTCGAGCCGAAACCAATGCGCGTGAGGAACATCTTCATCTGCTCGGGCGTCGTGTTCTGCGCTTCGTCCAAGATGATGAACGCGTGATTCAGCGTGCGCCCGCGCATATACGCGAGCGGCGCGATTTCGATCATTTGCCGTTCGAACATCTTCGCCGTCTTGTCGAAGCCGAGCAAATCGTAGAGCGCGTCATAGAGCGGGCGCAGGTACGGATCGACCTTCTGCGCAAGGTCGCCCGGCAAGAACCCGAGCCGCTCGCCGGCTTCGACAGCAGGGCGCGTGAGCACGATGCGCTTGACTTGATCGCGCTCGAGCGCATCGACGGCGCAGGCAACGGCGAGATACGTCTTGCCCGTGCCGGCGGGGCCCACGCCGAAGGTGACGTCGTGCGAGACGATCTGCTTGAGGTATTCGCGCTGTGCCGGTGTGCGCCCGCGCAGATCGGCGCGGCGCGTGTACAGCTTCGGGCCGAGTTCCTCGACGCTTTCGTCGCCTTCGCTCGCAGGCTCGTCGAACGGATGGTCGGGGTCGTAGCGGGCCGGCGCGGTGTTATGGCCGTCGACATCGGCGCCACGGTTGCCCGGATGGCGCGTTTCGACGAGCGCGAGCTGGATGTCGTCGACGGAAAGCGGATCGCGTGCGCGGTTGTAGAACGTCTCGAGCGCGCCGAGCGCGAGCTTCGCGCCGCGTCCGCGAATGGAGATGCGATGGCCGCGCCGTTGCAGCGTGACGTCGAGTGCTTGCTCGATCTGCCGCAGATTTTCGTCGAGCGGCCCGCACAAATTGGCGAGCCGCGTGTTGTCTTCGCGCGGCGCGGTAAATTCCAGGGACGGGGCGGTCTTCAAGGCGAAAGTGCGTTCCTTAGCATCTGTGTTTCACAGGGGATGCGCATGCGCATCCCAAACTTAACTGTCATTGCGGGGCGATGCCCGGCGTCGATCGGCGCTTCTCACGCCTTGCTCCTTGCTCCTCGCTGCGGCACATCCCCTTTTCGGGATGTACGATGTCGAGCATTCGCGAGAGCAGGAAACATCGGTAAGCGGCCCGTTAAGCGATAGGTTCCACATGCTCCGCGAGCACGAGCTCGCCGCGCAGCGAGTGCGGGTACGCACGCGTGATCCGCACATCGAGCATCTGGCCGATCAGCCTTGCATGCGAGGCCACCGGCGCCGGGAAGTTGACGACGCGGTTATTGGCCGTGCGGCCGGCCAGCTCGTTCGGATCCTTGCGCGCGGGCCGCTCGACAAGAATGCGCTCGACCTTGCCGACCATCGACTCGCTGATGCGCACGACATTGGCTTCGATCGTCGCCTGCAAATGCTGGAGGCGTTCGAGCTTCACTTCGCGCGGCGTGTCATCGTGAAGATTCGCGGCAGGCGTGCCTGGGCGCGGGCTGTAAATGAACGAGAAGCTCGTGTCGTAACTCATCTCGTGCACGAGCGCCATCGTCTTGTCGAAGTCGCTTTGCGTCTCGCCCGGGAAGCCGACGATGATGTCCGTCGACAACGAGAGGTCAGGGCGGATCGCGCGCAGGCGGCGAATCACCGATTTGTACTCGAGCACCGTATAGCCGCGCTTCATCGCCATCAAAATGCGATCGGAGCCGTGCTGCACGGGCAGGTGCAGGTGCGACACGAGCTTATGGACCTTGGCGTAGACGTCGATGAGGCGCTGCGTGAATTCCTTGGGATGCGATGTGGTGTAGCGAATGCGTTCGATGCCGGGAATCTCGGCGACGTATTCGATCAGCGTCGCGAAATCGGCGATCTCGCTCGCGCCCGCCGTCAGCGTGCCTCGATAAGCGTTCACGTTCTGGCCGAGCAACGTGACTTCGCGCACGCCTTGATCGGCGAGCCCGGCAATTTCGGTGAGGACGTCGTCGAGCGGGCGCGAGACTTCGTCACCGCGCGTGTAGGGCACCACGCAATAGCTGCAGTACTTGCTGCAGCCTTCCATGATCGAGACGAACGCGCTCGGGCCTTCGACGCGCGCGGGCGGCAAGTGATCGAACTTTTCGATCTCGGGAAACGAGATGTCGACTTGCGAGCGACCGCTCGCGCGGCGCGCATCGATCATCTGCGGCAACCGGTGCAATGTCTGCGGACCGAATACGAGATCGACGTACGGCGCACGCGAAATGATCGCGGCGCCTTCCTGGCTGGCAACGCAGCCGCCCACGCCGATCAGCAAATCGGGCTTCGCTTCTTTCAGCTCGCGTACGCGGCCCAAATCGGAGAAGACCTTCTCTTGCGCCTTTTCGCGCACGGAGCAGGTGTTGAAGAGAATGACGTCCGCGTCTTCGGGGGAATCCGTCTTGACGAGACCTTCGGCGGCGCCGAGTACGTCGACCATTTTGTCGGAGTCGTACTCGTTCATCTGGCAGCCGAATGTCTTTACATAAACTTTCTTGGTCATGAAGCTCGCCGTTCGCAGTGGTTGACCTGGGGGCGTTGGGTTGAGTCGTGGGAGCCGGCGCGGGGCCTGCGCCATGGAAGCGGGGCGCGTACCGGGACCGCGGCGCATGCGCATCGCTCGCGCAAAAACCGGGGCGCGAAGCGGGGGAAATGCGAGCCGCATAACCCGACATTATAGCCGGTTGGCGTCGAGACCCTCGGGCGGTGGGTCGCGCGCACGCCGCCGTTCGGGAAAGACGACGCGCACTTGCCGCTCACGACGGTACGGCCAGCCTGCAACGCGGCGTCGGCGTCGGCATCGTCGAGCGCCTAAAGCGCGCTGCGTGCGCCTTGAAGAGCCCTCGACATCGCGAGGGGCTTTGTGCGTGTCGTCCAGGTGCCTCGTGTATGCTTCATCGGGCCGGTCGATGCCGGCCTTTGTGTTCTACCGTTTTGTTCTAGATATCTAGTGCGTCTTCAGGGCGGGGCGAAATTCCCCACCGGCGGTATGCCGGCCATGTGCCGGCGAGCCCGCGAGCGCCCGCGCGAAAAGCCTCATCGGCTGTTTCCGCGCGGGGTCAGCAGATCTGGTGCGATGCCAGAGCCGACGGTCACAGTCCGGATGGAAGAAGATGCGCAGACAGTCGCGATCGCCGCTTCGATCGGCTCGGCAAGCTTTGCCGTGTCGACGGTGGCGGCGTGCGTGCCGTTTGCGATTGCCCTGAAACGTTTTTCGCTACCGTTCTCTCGCGAGGAGCGTTTCACATGTTTCAGCCTGTTTCTGTTGCTGTTCCTCTTTCCACGGCATCCGCCGAACTTCCGTTTCTCGATCTAGTGCCGATGCCGCCGCGCATCGCGGCCGCGCTCGCCGCATTGCGCGAAGGCCGTGCCGTCGTCCTGCAAGACGATGACGACCGCGAAAACGAGGCAGACCTCATCGTCGCCGCCGAGCGCCTGAGCGTCGAAACGATGGCGCTCCTCATCCGTGAATGCAGCGGCATCGTTTGCCTATGTCTACCCGATGAGAAAATCCGCGCGCTGGAGTTGGCGCCGATGGTGGCGCATAACGAGAGCCGTCACGGCACGGCGTTCACGGTGTCGATCGAGGCGCGTCACGGCGTGAGCACGGGGGTGTCGGCGGCCGACCGCGTGACGACGATCCGCGCGGCCATCGCCGACGACGCACGGCCGGAGGACATCGTGCGCCCCGGGCATGTATTTCCGCTGCGTGCGCAGCCCGGCGGCGTACTCGCGCGCCGGGGCCATACCGAAGGCACCGTCGATCTCGTCGTGCTCGCGGGCCTGTCGCCGGCGGGCGTACTGTGCGAACTCATGAACGAGGACGGCACGATGTCGCGTGGGCTCGAGGTCGAGCGCTTCGCCGCCAAGCATGCTTTGCCCATTCTGACGATCGAGGAACTCGTCACATTTCGTCAGATGCTGGCGGCGGCGCGTGAGCGCGAGTGCTGCGCTAGCGAGGCGTAGTCAGACGCAACGTGGCATGACGACGCGCCATCATGGGCAGGGCCGGCTCCCGGGCACAGGCGACGCAGGTCTGCCCAAGGCGTGGATGGCTCGCCTAGTTTTCTAGACTCGTTTCAAGAGAGCCGTTGCCCGAACTCGCCGCGCAATCCGGCGCGGATCAACGCGGGCAACTGCTCCATTCGTTCGACGATGCGCGTGACGCCCAAGTTGCGAAGTACCTGCGCATAGCCTTTGGGCACGTGGCTCGCACCGACGAACGCGATCGTCTTCATGCCCGCCGCCCGCGCGGCGGATAGGCCCGTCACGCTGTCCTCCACGACCAAGCAGCGCTCCGGCGCAACGCCGAGCGTTCTCGCGGCATGCAGATAAATGTCCGGATGCGGCTTGGGCCGCGCGACCTGCTCGGCGCTGAACACGCGCGGGCCGAAGACATCGGCGAGCCCGACGCGCACAAGCGACGCGGCAATGCGCGTGAGCTGGCTGTTCGAGACAACGGCTGCCGGCAGCGGAACCTGCGCGAGCGCGTCGCGCACCCCGGCGACCGGCGCGAGCGAGCGCTTCAATTCCGCGTCGATGTCGCGTTCGACGCCGGCCAGAAATCCTTCGGGGATGACGATCCCATATCGCTTTTCGATATCGGCAAGAAAGGTGGATGTACGCTGACCGAAAGCCAGATGGGCGACGGAGCCGAAATCGAGGGTGGGGAAGGTAGCCGAGAGCGCGCGCAGCAGCACGCGATCGGCGATGACTTCGCTGTCGACGAGCACGCCGTCGCAGTCGCAGAGGAGATGATCGAACATGGAGAAAAGAGCGCACGCTCGGTGGTCTGGCCGAACCCCGTAGCGCACTTTGTTGTTTTGTGAGACGCCAATGATACGGATATTGGCGTCTCGCCGCTCTCTTTCTTCAGCGAGGCGAACATCGAACATACATTGTGCGATGGGGGCAACCACGCTACGGTGCGCGCCGCAAACGCTTCTCGCGGCTCAATGCGCGTGCATGTACACGAACGATGCCATCGCGCCGCCCATGAGCGGGCCGAACACGGGCACCCACGCGTAGCGCCAATCGCTGCCGCGCTTGCCGGGGATCGGCAGCAGCGCGTGCATGATGCGCGGCGCCAAGTCGCGCGCGGGGCTCATCGCATAGCCGGTCGGGCCGCCGAGCGAAATGCCGATGCCGAGCACGAGCAAACCGACGGGCAGCGCGTCGAGCGCGCCGAGGCCCACTTGCGGCGAGGCCAGATAAAGCACGCCGAGGATCAGGACGAACGTGCAGATCATTTCGGTCAGCACGTTGTGCGGGACGCTGCGAATCGCAGGCGCCGTGCAGAAGCAGGCGAGCTTGACGTCGGCGTCTTCCGTCGACGAAAAATGCTGACGATAGGCGAGCCAGACGAGGAACGCGCCGGCCATGCCGCCGAGCATTTGCGCGGTGATGTAGCCCGCCACCTTGCTCCAAGCGAACTTGCCGGCGAGCGCCAGGCTGATCGTCACGACGGGGTTCAGATGCGCGCCGCTGAACGAGGCTGTCACGTAGACGGCGACGAAGACGGCCATCGCCCAGCCCCAGACGATGACGATGAGATCGGCGCCCTTGCCCTTCGTACGTGCAAGGAGCACGTTGGCGACGGAGCCGTTGCCGAGAAGGACGAGCAGCGCGGTGCCGAGAAATTCCGCGATCAGGGGTGACATGGTGGGGTGTCTCCCGACTGACGGGTGTTGCATGGTGGTTGGTTGATCGAAGCCCGATGGGTGGCCGATGGGTGGCCGATCGGTGGCCGCATGCGCGCGCATGCAGCGAGGGCCGGGAAGGCTACGCGCCTGTCCCGGCCTGAGATCGCGCTCGTTCAGTTCGAGTCCGCCCAGGCTTTGGCGGCGTTAATTGCGCGCTGCCAGCCCGCGATGCACCTTTGCGCGTCGGCCTGTTGCATCGCCGGCGTGAAGCGGCGATCGAGTTGCCATTGGCTTTCGAGTTCGCCCACATTGCTCCAGTAACCGACGGCGAGGCCCGCTAGATAGGCGGCGCCGAGCGCCGTCGTTTCGCTGACGCGCGGACGCGCGGTAGCGCAACCGAGCAAGTCGGATTGGAACTGCATGAGCAGATTGTTCGCGCAGGCGCCGCCGTCCACGCGCAGCTCGCCGATCTTGATGCCCGAATCGGCCTCCATGGCCTTGAGCACGTCGAGCGACTGATAGGCGATCGAATCGAGCGCCGCACGGGCGATGTGCGCGCTCGTCGTTCCGCGCGTCACGCCGAACAGCGTGCCGCGTGCGCGCGGGTTCCAGTGCGGAGCCCCAAGGCCGGCGAAGGCGGGGACGAGATAGACGCCGTCGCAATGCTCGACGCTGCCCGCGAGCGCCTCGATCTCGACTGCACTCTTGATGATGCCGAGCCCGTCGCGCAGCCATTGCACCACGGCGCCCGCGATGAAGATGCTGCCCTCGAGCGCATAGTTGACCTCGTTGCCGATCTTCCACGCGATCGTCGTGACAAGGTTGTTCTTCGACTCGATCGGTTTTTCGCCCGTGTTCATCACGAGAAAGCAGCCGGTGCCGTAGGTGTTCTTGACCATGCCCGACTTCGTGCACATCTGCCCGAACAGCGCCGCGTGCTGATCGCCCGCGATGCCGCCGATCGGAATCTTCGAGGCGAAGACGGTCGTGACGGTATGGCCATAGACCTCCGACGACGCGCGAACTTCGGGCAGCATGCTGCGCGGAATGTCCAGTGCCTCGAGCAGATCGCTGTCCCACTGCATCGTGTGGATGTTGAACAGCATCGTGCGCGACGCGTTCGTGACGTCGGTGATGTGCAGCTCCTGCTTCGTAAAGTTCCAGACGAGCCAGCTATCGACGGTGCCGAACGCGAGCTTGCCTTGCTTCGCTTTTTCGCGCGCGCCTTCGACGTTATCGAGAATCCAACGAATCTTGGTGGCCGAGAAGTAAGCATCGATCGGCAGGCCCGTTTTCGCGCGGACTTTTTCTTCGAGGCCTTGCGCCTTGAGCTGATCGCACAGGCCAGCGGTGCGGCGGTCCTGCCACACGATCGCGTTGTAGATCGGCTGACCCGTGTCGCGATCCCAGACGATCGTCGTTTCGCGCTGGTTCGTGATGCCGATCGAGGCGATCGACGTGCCGTTCACACCCGCGCGCGTGACGGCCTCGGCCGCGACGCCGGCTTGCGTCGACCAGATTTCCTGCGGATCGTGTTCCACCCAGCCCGGTTGCGGGTAGATCTGGCGGAACTCTTTTTGAGCAACCGAGACGATGTTGCCCTTGCGGTCGAACAGCATCGCACGTGAACTCGTGGTGCCTTGGTCCAGCGCGAGGATGTATTGATCCTGCATTGTCTCTTCTCCATGTTTTTTGGTGATGTGTCGCGCTCGTCAGCTGCGCGGCTCCGGGGTGCTGCGGGTGCTGCGGGTGCTGCGGGTCATGCGGGTCATGCTTGATGCAGGTCATGCGGTCATGCCATTCGAAGGTCGGCCCGGCCGGAGCCGTCAATCGGTCATGAGGGACGATGGGTGACGCGCGCCGGGCATCGGCGCGCGGGCGAACCAGGCGTCGATTTCGCGCGTTACCTTGTCGGTCGTGCCCGCCGGCAAGTGCAGGCCCAACTTGGAGCGACGCCAGAGGACATCCTCGGCGCCGCGCGCCCACTCGACGTCGCGCAAGTAGCACAACTCTCGTTCGTACAGGCCCGGTGCGAATTGCTCGCCGAGATCGGCCAGCGTCTTCGCCGTGCCGACGAGTTGCTTGGCCCGGGTGCCGTAGGCGCGCGCGTAGCGGCGGGCGAGATCGGCCGGCAGCCAAGGATGTTCGTTCGCGAACTTGGCCGCGAACGGTTCGAACTTTGCATGAGCGATGTCGCCGCCGGGCAGCGGTACGCCCGCCGTCCAAGCCCCCTTGCCGATCGGCATGACCTGCGCCAGCCGGTCGACGGCTTCCTCGGCGAGCTTGCGGAACGTGGTGATCTTGCCGCCGAAGACGGACAAGAGCGGCGCTTCGCCGGTACCGGCGTCGAGTTCGAGCCGGTAATCGCGTGTGACGGCCGACGGGTTGTCGGCGCCTTCCTCTTCGAGCAGCGGCCGCACGCCGGAGTACGTCCAGCGCACATCGGCCGGCGTGATCTTGCGCTTGAAGTAACGGTTGATCGATTCGCACAGATAGCGCGTTTCGTCTTCGGTGATGGAAACCGCGGACGGATCGCCGTGATACTCGATATCGGTCGTGCCGATCAGTGTGAATTCGCGCTCATAGGGAATCGCGAAGATGATCCGCTTATCGGGGTTTTGGAAGATGTAGGCGTGATCGTGATCGAATAGGCGCTCGGTGACGATATGGCTGCCCTTGACGAGCCGCACGCTGTGATGTGCGCCGCGACCGAGCGCATCGTGCAGTAGTTGACCGACCCAGGGCCCCGCCGCGTTTGCGATCGCGCCCGCGCGCACCGCGAGGCGCGTCCCATCCGCCCGCCGCAGTTCGGCGTGCCATTCGCCGCTTGCGCGTACGGCGCTCAGAAGCTTCGTGCGCGTGAGCACCGTCGCTCCGCGCTCGCGTGCATCGAGTGCGTTGAGAACGACGAGGCGCGCGTCGTCGACCCAGCCGTCCGAATAGACGAAGCCGCGTGCGATCGAATCGACGAGCGGGCCGCCGGCCGCATGGCGGCGCATATCGATGCCACGGGAACCCGGCAGCAGCTCGCGCCGCGCCAGATGATCGTAAAGGAACAGGCCGGCGCGGATCAGCCACGCGGGGCGCAGATTAGGCACGTACGGCATCACGAAGCGCAGCGGCCACATGATGTGCGGCGCCGCGCGCAGCAGCGTTTCCCGCTCTTGCAGCGCCTTGCGCACGAGGCCGAACTCCTTGTACTCGAGGTAGCGCAAGCCACCGTGAATGAGCTTCGTGCTCGACGACGAAGTATGGGAGGCGAGGTCGTCTTGCTCGACGAGCATGACGGACAACCCGCGCCCTGCGGCATCGCGCGCGATGCCCGCGCCATTGAACCCGCCGCCCACGACGAGCAGATCGTACCGGCTGCCTTGCGTCACTTGCTGTGTCCCCTTCTCATGCCCTGCGGCTATCGGTGAAATACGCCGAACCTATCAATGTTCGTTTTCGAAATTTAACGAACATATTCGAAAAAGTAAAGTGCGCGTTTAGGGTTCGTATTCGAACTAAAGCCGGCCTCGGTGAAACGCGTGCGCGAAGCGGCTACCATCTGGAAAAACGGCGATGAGGAGGGGTGATGCGTCGATGGATAACAGCGGTGGCGTGCGCCGGCACCGTTCTCGTGAGCGGGTGTGCCAGCGTGTTCGGGGGCGGGAGAAGTTTCTCGGCTTTACAAGCGAGTTGCCAGGCGCAGACCGACTACGGCGCCGATGCGCAGGCCGTCCATTCGACGCTCGTGGACGCCTACGTAGCCTATCGCCACGGGCGCGTATCGCAGGCCGATTACTGCGGATTCGCGCGCGACATCGAAAGCCACTACCGCGCGCGAACCGCCGGCGGGCCCGATGCGGCGCGCGCATGGGCCGAGTACTTCAACGCTCAGCGGGTGAAAGCCATCGATTGGCGCGCGCAAGTCGATCCGACGCTGCGCGGAGGTTAGCGCTAACGCCACGACACCAAGGCATCCGGAAGGATCGCGCGTCTAGCGCTCGAGCCGCGCTGCGCCGCATCGCGCGCGGTACGCCCGTGCGGCGGCGGTGCTGAGAAGTCAACTATTCAACTAGGAAAAGCGTTTGATCGCGCGGATGGCCGTGTCGCCCGTCTCGGTCAGGCGCCACTGTTGATGGCCGGAGCCAAGGTTCTCGAGCCGCACCAGTTGTTGCTCGAGGAGGGCGTCGAGTTCTTCACGGTCCATATCGACTTGGTTCGGGGCGTCCTTGACAAGTAGCAACGTAGCGAATTCATGCGGACTCAACATTGTTCTCTCCATGGGCAATCGGATTGCCTCCGCGACAGCTGCTTGGCTGCCGTGCTCTCGACCTATCGGGAATAGGGAAGCGATGGCCTCGGCACGGCGATGCTTACGTGCGTCGGGGAACTGGAGTGTAGTCAAGCGCCCGTTTATATCCAAATCGTCCCCTGAAAATTTTCCCTTTGACAAAGGGCCCGAGGGGAAGC
>JBQCDS010000111.1:0-4092 GCA_051961035.1 Trinickia sp.
CGCAGGAAAAACGTGGACGGTGAGCGTTCCCCAAGCAACGAGCCTCGCGAGGTGCGATCTGATTTCCATTCATTTGGAGGGTGTGCAGGATTCGAAGATCTTCCTCGCAGTCGCCGTGTAAGCAGCGTCGCCATTCTCATCGTCCGAATTGGGCCACCGCTATGTCTGAATTGATGTTGACGTCCGACGCGAGGTATTCGAAAAAGTACAGCTGTTGCGCTTTCTACTCGTTTCAAATCGTCGAGTTCGTCGCGACACTCGCACTCGATGCGGATGGAGAAACCGAGGGGCTTCCGGTTACTTTCGAGAACATCGGCGAGTCGGGCACCTCATTGCAACCGTATGGCAAGGAGGGCGTCGACTGGTTTCCGGTCGACGGCGATCCCACGCAAGTGCTCGTCTATATGAAACGTCTCGACGCTCGGCGCGGTGTGGCGAAGTTGCGGGCTTTGGTGGTGGGCACCATTTCAACCAAAAACGATGTGAAGCGAGGCGAGACGCGGGCGCTTATAGGTTCGACTTACCAGTCGAATCCGCTCGAATACTGCATATTCGGCGTGTACGCACAGGCACCCAGTTATCCCGGGATACTCAATGTGTCGCCCGTCGATCAGACGCCTTCGTCATCGCAAGGCAACTACCTTCATTACCAGCTGCAAGTGACGACGGATGGCACGGACGGAGAGATTCCCGCGTACACGGGCCTGCCTAACATGTGCATCAGCCTCACAGCGGCCGGCTCGGACGTGGACTCCACGTTTCTGACCAACGTGCTGCTTTATACGAATCCCGCTGAGCCGGCGCGGATCGTCGATACGTCGTCGGGCACGCCAACCCTAGACCTCATCACCGATGCCGAGGGCACGGCAGATCTATACGTATGCGCCAAGGCGAATAGGACGGCGTGCGCGAGCATATCGTGCCAGGCCGGTGTAGCGGTGCCGGCAATCGGCCCGATCTTGGTGACGAACATTGCAGCGCTCGATAGTTCGCTGACGGCGCCAGATTGCGACAATCCGCTCACGCTGGACGCAGGTGTGTCGACGGCCCAAGCGAAGATGCCGAAATACAAGGACGCACAGGCGGGCGACCAGATCTTCCTGTTCTGTAACGGCCGTTATCAGAGCAGCGGAGTGTTGCCGGAGTCTCTCTACCTTACGCTCCCTTTTCAGACGGGTTGCGTGAGAAGCGAAGACGCAACGTACGGGGACCAAGAACAAAACAAGGTTTGGTATGTCACTGCCAGCAATCAAGTGACCCGTGTCTCGCCGATCAAACCATTTCGCGCGACGGGTGAGCCACCCGTTGCCGAATGGGAGACCGTATCGCCCGAGTTCCCGGAGCCGCTGGCGGCACCTGTCATCCTCGAAGCCGCCGACGGTTGGCCAGTCAATTGCAACACCATCGCAAGCGGGTTGACCGTGCGCGTGCCGATCGACGCAAACACAATGCAGCTGGGGGATGTGATCGTCATTCAGATGATCTTGAACGGCTATCGTGTCGCATCGAATGAACCGCTTGGCATGCGCTTGCCTACCCCGGGAAATGGAGGGGATTGGCCGGAATCGCTGGTGGTGACTACCCATGCAATGAGCCAAGGCTACATCACATGGCGCTTCCTGCAATACCACTTCCAAGGTTTTGGGCAGTTACATTCGGCGAAGCAAGATTCGGGAGCCGTAGGAACGTTGAATTGTCGTTATACCGTCCAAAGAGTGGATGGAAACACATTCGTTGCTTATTGCTCGAGCATTCTTTCAATAGGTTTGGATACCATACCGCCTGACGGACAAACCGGATTATCGGAAGGGGTGCCGCCCGAGCTCGCCGAGCGGTTTCGAGTTTGAACACCCAATGAGGCTATCGTGAATCTGAGTGCGCCGCGCTTATTTCAGTTCGATGGTAACGGTAGGCTCGATCTACAGTGTTTGAATCCGCCGAACCCGGGCAACCAGGGCGACCAGGGGGATCCCGTCATTGTCAGTGTTCTGTTGCCTGATTCGACTGAAGACAGTCTGACCGTATCGATCGGAGATACGGTGAGTAAGACGTTTCCCATCGCCGATCCGGGGCGACTCGTCATAGACTGTCCATTCAAACGAAGCGAACTGCCTCCATCGAACGGTACCTATGACGTGTCCTTCGAATATGGCAGTCAGAGTTCTCCACCGGTCAGCGTGACGTTGATCGACTCGATGGCGCCGTTTGTGCCAAGACATGTTGCAAATGTGCATGGCGTTTATCCGCCTGCGTCGGATCAAAACCCATGTTTGATCGACGTCTGGATTGTTCCTGAATTTAGATTGCTAATGAAGAACGATCCGATCATCAAACCTATTGCGAACGATGTTCGCTCGGATGTCGAGTTGGAAATTATCTGGAATTCGTTTGCGGGCGAATCGAAGGAAGTCGGTGGGATTTCCTATAAGGCGGCGCAGAATCAATGGAGCGTCGAGCTCGCGCTTGATTGCCTTACGTTGCAGCGGTCTGACATTTTGTTGATTAAAAGCACGCGTGCCGTCGAGCAATTTTTGAGCTTTACGATTCTATTATGAAAATAACGGGGAATCGCGTGGGTGCAGCGCATTTCAAGCGCGCCGCCATCTGGCTGGCGGTGCTTTCGGCGTGGGAGTACAGCGGATGGGCCATGGCTGCCTGCACGAATTCCGTGGCGGGCGCGATCGACCAGGATGTACCGCTAGGCACCTGCGTTTATGTTCCCACGGTGGGATCGGCGAATGCGGCATTGATTGTGGACGGAGCAGGCGGGCCGGCCATGGTCACGGCTTCTGGAAGTAACACGTATCACGACACGGATTTGGGCAGTGGCACGGTGGGGCCCTACAGCGCGTTCATTCGTGTTTCGCCGCTCGATACGGCGAGGCAGGATGCACAGCTCACGCTCAATGGCAGCCAAACGTTATCGGTTTCGCCGGGAACGGCTGCCGATGGAATGGATGTGTTAGCGGGCGACACGGGCCGGAGCGCGACGGTCGATCTCAATGGTGCCGATCTCGAACTGAATGTGGGAAGTGGGGGGGCAACGGGCGTTCAGATCACGGGAGCTGCCAACGCGTCGGCGTCCGTCAATATGACGAACTCGACCATGGCAGTGGATACGGGCGGCTTATCCGGCATTCAAGTGGAGAATTCGAATGCGGCATTGACCAGTACCGGTACGCAGAACACGCTCACTATCGGAACACGGGTCGTGCCGACTCGATTTGCGCTCAAGTTGACACAGGGAGGCAAGGTCGATTTCGCCGGACGCATGAACTTCAATTCGGGCGAGACGGGCATCCAGGTGTTAGGCAATTCCGTCCTTCGCTTGGATGGCGTCGATGCGTCGCAAAGCTCGGTCAACGCGACGGGTGCGCAAAATCAGTATGCGCTCGGTTTGGATTACGAATCGACCGATACCACGGGCACGCTGCATAACGTCGCGGTGAACTTGTCGGCGAATACGCAGGTTGCCGGGTCGGGCTCGGAAGGATTCAATGTCAACCTCGAAAGCGGCGCGCTCGATATTCGCAACGTGCGGCTCGCATCGAACATGATCGACAGCGGGGCGCTTACCGTCGCCGTAGGCGGCGTATTGACGGGCTCGGGGCTCGCGGTGGACGTGAGCGGCAAAGGGACGGGCGGCATCGACGTGGAGCCGAACGCGACGGGCTCGCTCACGCTCGACGGCACGAGCGCACGCAACACGATCGTCACGCGCGGCGCTGCGGACTATTCGCCCATCTACACCGATCTGCCCTATAGCAACGCCGCTGGCGTTCGGCTTCTTGGCGGTTCGATCAGCCTGGCTGGCACGGACATCGAAACCTACGGTAACGGCGCACCCGGTATCTATCTGAGCAAAGGCGCGGTGACGACCGGCACGGGGGTGTCCGTGAGCACGCATGGAGACGGCGCGAGCGGCATCGTCTATACGCCGCTTGCCGGCACGGCGAGCAACGTCACCACCGCTTTCTCAGCCACCACGTCGGTGCGCACGAGCGGCAGCGGCGCTTACGGCTTCGTGGCCGACGGCAGTGACCTCTATGACGGAACGGGCACGCCGCATCCGTTTTCGCTTCAATTCAGTTC
>JBQCDS010000112.1:0-2862 GCA_051961035.1 Trinickia sp.
TTGACCGACAGCTGGTGGGCCTATCCAATCAAATTGCTCATTACCAACCCCATCGCTACAGCGACTTCCGGTGCAGGCTTCCCGTTGGAGGTTCGCGATTCGCACGAGCAAGCGGTGGCCGGAGTGATTCAGCAAGAGAACGCAGGCTTTTATTCCACCGCTGCCAACGTGCCCGCGGAGCGTTCTGCGCGGGCAGCGCTGGTGGAACATGCGCAACAAGACACCAAGGGCGCGCTGATGGTGAATCGCGGCGACGAAACAGCGATCGATTCAATGGGGATCGGTCAGGTCATCAGTTTTGGCACGGATGTCCCGGTCGATGCGCGCGCGCGCGCCGGTATCATCAACCGAAATACAGCGAAGGTCGTGACGATCATAAGCAATACGCCTACCGAGATCCTGAGTGCAACAGCAAGGGTATTCGGCGCGAACTATATTGGCGGAAGGGGACAGAATTTGTCTACCGATCCGGAAAAGAACAAGCAAGTCGTCGCACTCATATTTAGTAAGGCGATCCAACGCTGGAAAAGCGGAGATTTAAATCAAAGCATCGCGATCACGGAAGACGAAATGCGCGCCATCGAACACCCGAAATTCGCGGTCACCTTCCCCATGGGCATGAAAATCATCGACGTCATGAATGGCATGACCGACTTCGTCGTCAACGTCGGCAACGCATTGCGCGGCAAATCGGACCGTGAACCAAGTCTCGCTGAGCAAGTGGAGAACGAAAACATCATTAAAAGGATGCCCGGCGCGTTCCCCGAAACCGTTTGAGGGGGTTTTTTGCCGGCAAAAAAGCCGCATGTTGAAACGCATGCGGCTTTTTTCTCTGTGGCCTAGTCACCCTAGGCCGAATGAGCGGGCACAACCTTACATCGAAACCTTATTGATAAAGCTCCGCTTCCCGTCCTTATAGCCGTAGATCGAAATGACGCCGTGCTTCAGGTCGCCCTTGGCATCGAACGTCGTCTCGCCGATCACGCCCTTGTAGTCGGTCGTCGGCATGGCGGCGAGAATCTTGGCCGGGTCCGTGGAATTGGCACGCTTCATCGCGTCGACGATGATATAGACGGCATCGTACGTGTACGGCGAATACAGCACGACATCCTGGCCGTAACGCTTCTTGTACTTGCTCGCGAATGCGGCGCCACCCTTCATCTGATCGAGGCCGACACCGGCTTGCGAGCAGACGATGTCATCGGCGGCGTTGCCGGCCAGATCGGCAATGTTCGACGTGCACACGCCGTCGCCGGCCAGGATCTTCGCGCGCAAGCCCAACTGCTTCGCTTGCTTCGCGAACGGACCACCCGTGGCGTCCATCGCGCCGATCATGATCGCGTCCGGGTTCTCACCCTTGATCTTCGTCAGGATCGCGCGGAAATCGACGGCCTTGTCGTTCGTCGCATCGTGCGATACGACAGTCAGCCCCGCCGCTTTCGCCGCTTTTTCGAATTGCTGCGCCAAGCCTTGACCGTAGGCGGTCGAATCATCGACGATCGCGACCTTCTTCACATGCATGTCCTTCGCCGCGTAGTTGGCGAGCGCGGGACCTTGCTGCGCATCGGTCGCAACGACGCGATAGGTCGTCTTGAAGCCTTGCTCCGTGTACTTCGGATTCGTCGCCGACGGCGAAATCTGCACGATGCCGGCATCGCTGTAAATCTTCGAGGCGGGGATCGACGTGCCCGACGTTTCATGGCCGACGACAGCCACGACCTTGTCGTCGACAAGTTTCTGCGCAACTTGCGTGGCTTGGCGCGGGTCGCCCGCGTCGTCTTGCGGGTCGAGCTGGAGCGTCACCTTCTGGCCGCCGATCACGAGGCCCTTCGCATTGATCTCTTCGATCGCGAGGCGGGCGCCGTTTTCGTTGTCCTTACCTTGGTGAGCCGAGCCGCCCGTTAGCGGAGCCACGTGGCCGATCTTGACGACCGTATCGGCTTGAGCGGCATTGGAAAGTGCAAACGTTAGCGCAGCGGCTGCTGCACAGCCGGTGAGAAGCGACTTAATCACTATTGGAATCCCCTTTTGTAGATCGGGTTTGGATGACACACTGCGGGCCGTGTCGGCCCATTGACGGCGCCCGTGCGGGTAGCACGGGCGCACGAGAGAGGGATTACTCGCCGAGATACGCCGCGCGTACCTTCGGATCGTCGAGCATTTGCTTCGCGTCGCCCGACATCGTGACCATGCCGGAATCCATCACATAGCCACGGTTAGCCGCTTGCAGCGCGAGACGCGCGTTCTGCTCGACGAGCAGCACCGTCAGGCCTTCCTTCGAGATGTCGCGTACGACTTCGAAGATCTTCTCGACCATGATCGGCGACAAGCCCATCGAAGGCTCGTCCAACAGCAAAAGCTTGGGACGGCTGATGATGGCACGCGCCATTGCCAGCATCTGCTGCTCGCCGCCCGAGAGCGTACCGGCCAATTGCTTGGCCCGCTCCTTCAAGCGCGGGAAGTAGCCGAACATGCGATCGACGTCTTTCTGGATACCTTCGTTGTCGTTGCGCAGGTAGGCGCCCATCTGCATGTTCTCGATAATCGACATGCGCGCGAAGATGCCGCGACCTTCCGGAACCATCGCCAAGCCGCGCTTGAGCAGCTCGTGCGGCTGCGCGCCCTTGATCGACTGGCCCATGTACTCGATGTCGCCTGCCGAGTACGGCTTCAGGCCGGTGATGGCCTTCATCGTCGTGGTCTTGCCTGCGCCGTTCGCGCCGATCAGCGTGACCAGCTCGCCCTGCGCGACTTCCATGTCGACGCCCTTGACTGCCTGGATGCCGCCGTAATTGACCTGCAGGCCCTTGATTTTCAACATTGCCGTAGCCATCAGTGGACCCCCGCGCCCAGATATGCCTC
>JBQCDS010000113.1:0-2554 GCA_051961035.1 Trinickia sp.
GGCGGAAAACATCTTCGCGGGCCGTCAGCCACGGCGCCGCGGCAAGATCGATTGGAATGCGATTCATGCGGGCGCTCGCGATGCGCTCGCTCAATTGAACCTCTCGCTCGACGTCACGCAATCGCTCGACACGTACCCGATCGCCGTGCAGCAAATGGTGGCGATCGCCCGCGCCGTCAGTGTCGAGGCGCGCGTGTTGATTCTCGACGAACCCACTTCGAGCCTCGACGATTCGGAAGTGGCGAAATTGTTCGAAGTCCTACGTAAATTGAAGGACTCGGGCATCGCGATCTTGTTCGTCACGCACTTTCTCGAACAGACGTACGCCATCTCCGATCGCATCACCGTCATGCGCAACGGCGAACGCGAGGGCGAGTATTTGGCCAAGGATTTACCCGTCGACGAACTCGTGCACAAAATGGTCGGCAACGTGCCCGTCGCAGGCCAGCGCTCGACATCGCGGGGACAAGCGGCCGGTTTGGTGGGCTCCGGGTCCGCCACCTCGTGTTTCGACATGCGCGGCGTGGGCCGGCGCGGTGCCGTGCAGCCTATCGATCTGACGCTCGAGCCAGGCCGAATCGTCGGCCTGGCAGGTCTGCTCGGCTCGGGACGCACCGAGACAGCGCGGCTATTGTTCGGCGCCGATCGCGCGGATACGGGCACGATCACCGCCGACGGCAAACCGATCAAGCTCGGTTCGCCGCGCCACGCGGTGCGGCAAGGCATCGCCTACTGTCCCGAAGACCGCAAGAAAGAAGGGATCGTCGGCGCGCTCTCGGTGCGCGAGAACATCGTGTTGGCGCTGCAAGCGAGGCGAGGATGGTGGCGCCCACTCGGCCGCGCAAGGGAAAGACGCATCGCCGAACACTATGTGAAGGCGCTCGGCATTCGTGCGCGCGACATCGAGCAACCGATCGAACTGCTTTCGGGCGGCAACCAGCAAAAGGCGTTGCTCGCGCGTTGGCTGGCCACCGATCCGAAGATGCTGATTCTCGACGAGCCCACGCGCGGCATCGATGTCGCCGCGAAGTTCGAAATCATGGATTACGTCAGCAAGCTGTGCGAGAAAGGCCTCGGCATCTTGTTGATTTCGTCCGAAATTCCCGAGGTGCTGCGCATCAGCGATCGAATCGCGGTGCTGCGCGACCGCCGCAAGGTGGCCGAGCTGTCCGGCGACGCGCTCGACGAGCACGCCGTTTATCAACTCATCGCAGGAGGTGGGGCATGAGTGCACGCCCACTGCAAGCGATCGCACGCCATCCGCTGCTCTGGCCCGTCGTCACGCTCGTACTGCTGTTCGTGCTAGATGTCGCGCACCGGCACGATTTCCTTGCGATCACCGTGCTCGACGGTCACTTCTTCGGTGCGCCGATCGACATTCTCAACCGCGCGGCGCCGCTCATCGTCGTCTCGCTCGGCATGACGCTTGTCATCGCCACACGCGGCATCGATATCTCGGTCGGCACCATCGTCGCGATTGCCGGCGCCGCCGCCGCGATCGTGCTGGCCGCCGATCCGACGCGGGTCGGCCTCGCGCTGGCCGCCGCGCTCGGCGTCGGCTTGCTGGCCGGTGCCTGGAACGGCTTGCTCGCGGCACTCGTCGGCATGCAGCCGATCATCGCGACCTTGATCTTGATGGTGGCGGGGCGCGGTGTCGCCCAGTTGCTGACCGGCGGCCAAATCATTCCGATCAGCGCGCGCGGCTATCTGCGGCTCGGCGACGGTTTCTTGGCGATGGTGCCTTGCGCCGTCTGGATCGCGCTGGCCATGCTGGTCATCACGTCGCTGCTCGTCAACCGCACGGCGCTCGGGCTGCTCGTGCGCGCCATCGGCGTGAATCCCGTCGCGGCTCGCCTCGTCGGCGTGCGCTCGACCGCGATCACGTTCGGCATCTATGTGTTTTGCGGCCTCACCGCGGCAATTGCCGGCATCTTGACGAGCTCGAACGTGCGAAGCGCCGACGGCAACAACGCCGGACTGCTGCTCGAGCTCGATGCGATCCTGGCCGTGACGCTCGGCGGCACCTCGCTGATGGGCGGACGCTTCTCGCTCGCGGGCACGGTGCTCGGCGCGCTGATCATTCAAACGCTCACGTACACCACGTACTCGATCGGCGTACCGCCCGAGGCGACGCTCGTGGTGAAGGCGATCGTCGTGCTGATCGTCTGCGTCGTGCAGTCGGAGCGTGCGCGTGCCCTGCTCACCGGGTTGGCGGCGCGTGTGTCCACTTCTTCCACTCGCGCCCGGCCGGAGGTGCAATGAGCGCGTTTATTCGCCGTCTTCTCGATCCTCGCACGCTGCCGATCGTCGTCACCATCGCGCTGTTCGCGCTGCTGTTCGGCTTCGGCTCGTTCATGTACACGGGTTTCGGCTCGCTCCAAGTGCTGTTGGGGCTGCTCGTCGACAACTCGTTCCTGCTCATCGTCGCGATCGGCACCACGTTCGTCATTCTTTCGGGCGGCATCGATCTGTCGGTCGGCTCCGTCGTCGCACTCACGACGATCGTCTGCGCCGTTTGCGCCGAGCGGTGGCACTGGCCGATCTATGCCGTCGC
>JBQCDS010000114.1:0-19046 GCA_051961035.1 Trinickia sp.
CCGGCGCTGAACGTGACGAACGACGAGATCGATCAGATGATGGCGATGCTGCGCACGGTGCTCGATTCGCTTTGATGGGTTGCTGAGCGCCGCTCGGCTGCTCCTACGCGTCTGGGAGCTAAAAAAAGCGCCGTGCAAGCACGGCGCGTAAAAGACCTCCGGGTTTCCTGCTACCCGGAGGCCCGGGGTAAGACGGACGCCCGCTGCCGGAGGCAGGCAGCGGGAACTTCGATTAACGCCAGTTCGCGGCCAAGACCGGCTGGAGTGCCTTCTGCTCGTCCGCCGACATGGCCGTTTGTCCCGCAGCCGGCGGTGCAAAAGAGGCCATCGCCTGCACGAGCTTCTCGACATTGAAGTCCGAGAGCGCCTTGCCATCACCGGAGGAGATTTGCCCGACATGCTCGGGCGAACTCGCATACCAGTTCTTCAGCGTGATCTGCTCCGAAGAACCGATGACGTCGATCCGCAAGTCCTGCCCGACATGCTCGAACCAGAGGTGATCGGAGGCAACGTCGGAACCGAACGCCAGCTTCGAGCCGAACCCAGAGGTGAATTCCAGGTTGTAGGTCCCATGGCCGACGTTCACTGTGGCGAACGTGTTCTTCAGCGTGGCCGTGTCCGTGCCGTCACCGAGGTTAAGCGTGGCGAAGGTTCCGGTCGCCGTGATCGCGTTGGTGCCAGTACCGACCGTGACGGTGTCGAAGGTGCCCGACGCTACAACCGTGTTGTTGCCGTTGCCGGCCTTGACGGTATCGAACGTACCGGAGGCTGCAACCGTGTTGTTGCCGTTGCCGAGCTTGACGGTATCGAACGTACCGGAGGCTACTACCGTGTTATTGCCGTTGCCGGCAGTCAGCGTATCGGACGAACCGAGCGTGATTGAATTGTCACCGTCGCCAACCGTGACGGTATCGGAGCCGCCGGAGGCTACCACCGTGTTTTTGCCGGTGCCCGCAGTCAACGTATCCGACGACCCCGCAAGCGTGATCGAATTGTCGCCGTCGCCAACCGTGACGGTATCGGACCCACCGGAGACTAGCACCGTGTTTTTGCCGGTGCCCGCGGTCAACGTCTCGGACGACCCCGCAAGCGTGATCGAATTGTCGCCATTGCCCACGCTTAGCGCATTGAACGAGGCCGTGAGGATGGCCTCGTTGCCGCCGTTGCCCAACGTTGCCGATGAGAAGGCGCCTGTGACGAGCACGACGTGGTCTTCGTCGTTGGCCGTGACCTTATCGAACGAGCCGCTTTCGGAAATCGCCGTTTGACCCGCTGCGATCGTAACCGTCTGAAAAGTAGTGGACACGTCCAGTACGTTGGGCTGCAACTGCAGGTTCAACGTCGTGCTCGCGGACAGGCCACCCATGTCGGTAGCGGTAACCTTGATGTCCATCGACGTTGCGCTCTGCCCCGGCGGCGTTCCGCTGAACGTCTGCTTGATCGGATCGAAGCTCAACCAACTCGGCAGCGGGCTGCCGTCCGGCATCGTCGCCGAATAAGCCAACGTGTCACCTGGCACCGACGCGTAGAAGAGCGTCGACGGCAGCGCGTAAGTCCACGCTTTGCCCAGGGATGCCATCTGGTAGGCAGTCTGCCCGGGCATAGGCGCGCGATACGTCGGATTCACCTGCAGGCCGAGCGTCGTGCTTGCCGAGAGCCCGCTCTGATCCGTCGCTGTGATCTTGACCGTCATCGGTCCCGTCGTTTGATCGGTCGGCACCCCGCTCAACGTCTGCTTCACAGGATCGAAGGACAACCAGCTCGGAAGAGGAGTACCGTCGCCCAACGTGGCCGTGTAGGTCAGCGTATCGCCGGCCACCGGTTCGCTGAACAGCGTCGCCGGCAGCGCATAGGTCCAAGTGGTGCCGGCAGGCAACGTCTGCGACGACAGCGCCTGCGTCACGGTTGGCGCCTGGTATGCGCCATTCGGCGTCACGCTCAGCGTCGTGCTCGCCGAAAGGCCGCCCATATCCGTTGCCGTGATGTTGATCACCAACGTCCCGCTGGCCTCTGCCGGCGGTGTACCCGTGAAGGCCTGCTTCTGCGCGTCGAACGACAGCCACGACGGCAACGCGGAGCCATCAGCGAGCGTGGCCGCATATGTGAGCGTATCGCCCGCGATCGATTCCGAGAACAACGTCGAAGGCAACGCGTAGGTCCAGCTCGTGCCGTTCTTGGCAGTCTGGTTGCTCAGGGTTTGCGTGACGGTAGGCGCGCTGTATGTCGGGTTGACCTGAAGGTTCAGGGTCGAGCTCGCCGACAAGCCCCCCCTATCGGTCGCCGTGACCGTGACGGCAAGCGCGCCCGTCGTCAGATCGGTCGGCGTGCCGCTGAAGGTCTGCTTGACCGGGTCGAAGGTCAACCATGCGGGCAACGGCGAGCCGTTCGCGAGCGTCGCGCCGTACGAGAGCGTGTCCCCTGCGACTGCTTCGCTGAACAGTGCCGGAGGCAACGTGTACGTCCATGCCGTTCCCGCCGCAGCCGTCTGCGGCGACAGCGTCTGGCCCACGATCGGAGCCTGGTAGACGGGGACGATCTGCAGATTCAATGCCGTGCTCGTCGCCAGCCCGCCCATATCGGTGGCCGTGACTTTCACCTGTACGTTGCCCGTCTGCTGGTCGGTCGGCGTGCCGCTGAAGGTCTGCTTGACCGGATCGAAGGTCAACCATGCGGGCAACGGCGAGCCGTTGGCAAGCGTCGCGCTGTACGTGAGCGTGTCCCCTGCTACCGCCTCGCTGAACAAGGACACCGGCAGCGTATACGACCAAGTCGAACCCGCGGACAGCGCTTGAGACGGCAAAGGCTGCGTGACCGTGGCTGCCTGATAGGTCGGAACGACTTGCAGACTCAGCGACGTGCTCGTAGCCAAACCACCCAAGTCGGTCGCCGTGACCCTGACATCGAGCGTTCCCGCCAGTGCGTTAGTCGCCTGCCCGCTGAATGTGCCCTTGGCGGGATCGAACGTGAGCCAGGACGGCAGCGGCGAGCCATCGGCAAGCGTGGCACTGTAGGCGAGCGAGTCCCCAGCGATCGGTTCGCTGAAGAGCGACGCGGGCAACGCGTAAGACCACATCGATCCCGCCGCGATCTGCTGCGCGGCAAGCGTCTGCGTCACCGTGGGAGCTTGATACGCCGGATCGACTTGCACGTCCAAGGTCGTACGGGTGGCGAGGCCGCCCATATCCGTGGCGGTGATCGCGATGCTGAGCGCCCCCGTCGTCAGGTCGGTCGGCGCACCGCTGAACGACAGCTTCTGAGGGTCGAAGGTCAGCCAGACGGGCAATGCAGAGCCATCCGCAAGGGTAGCGGCATAGTGCAGCGAATCGCCCGCGACGGCGGGAGCGAAAAGCCCCGCCGGTAGCGAGAACGTCCAGGGCGTACCGGCTGAGACAGCCTGCTTGTCGAGCGTCTGCGTGACCGTGGGCGCCTGATACGTCGGATCGACCTGCAGATTCAACGTCGTGCTCGTCGCAATCCCCAGCCCTTCGGTCGCGGTGATCGTTACCGACAAGGCACCCGTGGTCTGATCAGTCGGCAACCCGCTGAAAGTCTGCTTTGCCGGGTCGAACGAGAGCCAGGCCGGCAGCGGATCGCCGTTCGATAGCGTCGCCGTGTAGACGAGCGTATCGCCGGCGTTCGCCGGGCTGAACAACCCGGCAGGCAACGCATAGGTCCACGCACTGCCGGCTGCCACCGTCTGCGGCGCGAGCGAGGCACCGAGCGTGGGCGCGGTCGGATTCTGCGCAACGTGCAGCGTCACGGTCGAGCTCGCGGATTGACCGGCCATGTCGGTTGCCGTGACCTTGACTGCGAGGTCGCCGATGTTCGCGGCATCGGCCTTGCCTGTCAGCACTTGCGTCGACGGATCGAAATGCAGCCACGCCGGCAACGGATCGCCATTGGCGAGCGAAGCGGAGTAAGTCAATGCGTCGCCTGCAACCGTCGCTGAGAACAGCGTCGCAGGCAGCGTGTACCACCATGCGGTGTTCGTCAGCAACGATTGATCGACGGCTGACGTGCTTGCGGTGACCGCACCTTGATTGACGATCGCCGCAATGTCGGAGGCAGACAGCGTCTGCGAACCGATGGTGATCGCACCGACGCCTTTGCCACCGAACTGATTGGACACCAGAACTCGGCTCCCATTCGATTGGCCGGCATCGAGCGTGATCGAAAGATCGTTGCCTTGCGCCGCAAGACGAACGGCGTTCGCTGCCGCGCCTTCGAGAACCAGCGAGTCTTGCTGCCCTGCGTTGGCTTGGACCGTGTCGGTGCCACCGCCTGTGCTGACGACATACGTGTTGGTCCCGGCACCGCCGATCATCAGGTCGTTGCCGGTTCCCGCGACGAGCGTATCGTTGCCGTCGCCGCCGAGCAGCACGTCATTGCCCGCGTTGCCGGTCAGCACGTCGCCATTGTTGTTCGCCGTTGCGATGATGTCGCCGGTCCCCGTCAGCGTCAGGCGGTTGACGTTGTCCGAGAGTGCGTAGTCGACCGAGGATTGCACGGTGACAACGCCATTGGCATCGCGGCTCGTGGTGATGCCGCTGTTCGAGCCGATGATGGACGGATCGGTGCCGGTGCTTGCTGGGATCGTCACCTGCGCCGGCGGTGAATCCGGCGTGGATGCCACGGGTGCGGTCACGACACCCGCTTGACCCGGCGTGGACGGTGCGAATACGAAGTCCGACGCACTGATTTGCGAGGGATCGAGCGCATCCAGGTACGCAAGCTCGACAGTCGACCCCGACGTCCCGAGCGAGGTGCTGCTAATGCTGACGCCATGAATCTGCGCGACGCCATTGATGGTCGCGCGATTCGTCTGCGTAACGACGAGATCGCTGAAGCTCGTAATGCCTAGTTGGGAAAGGTCGATCTTGTCGATGCCGTGCTTGAAGCCGCGCAGCGCGTTGTGAAAACTCGAAACGCCGCTTTGCTTGGCGATGACGAAGAGGTCGGAGGTGGCCGTATCGTGACTGTAGACGGTCCCGGCGAGCGATGCCGTGAGCTGCCCGTTGACCGTCGTATAGCTCACGCCCGTTGCACCGCCGGACAACGTGACCGTACCCGTTCCGCTCGGGGGCGTCGTGCTCGTGCCGCCGCTGCTGACGTAGGCGGACGGCGCAACGAACGTGTCTTGGAAGGTGAACTGACCGGCCCCGACGTTGGCGAGCGTTTGATTCGTCAGGACGATGCTTTGGCCGTTGCCGAGATCGACCTTGACGTCGGTGCCCTGCTGCATCAGTGCTAGATCGCCGAATCCCTTTCCTTTGAATCCGACTAGGTCGATCGTCTCGCCGCGTGAGGCATCGAAATTGTCGATCGTGTCGAGACCCGAATCCCGCCGATGAACGACGAACAAATCTTTCCCGGTGCCGCCGACGAGATGGTTTTGCCCGCGACCGCCGTCGAGCATGGCGTCGGCATTGTTGGCAACGAGCGTATCGTTGCCGTCACCAGTCACGATGTTTTGAATGGTGCCGGGATTGTTGATCGTCAACGCCGTTCCGCCGAGGCTCGCAACACCCGTCAGCAGATTCACCGTCGTGTCCCCCGACACGGCTGCCGCATCGATGGTATTTCGTCCGCCGGCCGTCCCATCGACGGCATCGTCGAGAACGCCTCGCTTCGCATTTGCGAGAACGGCGCTCTTATATTCGTCCGTGTAGAAGTACGTGTTGTCGGCGCTGGCTTTGCTACCGTATAGGCGCAACGACCAGTTGTTCAACGTCACGGGCTGCCCGGTTGCGGCGTCGGTCACTTGCAGTGTCCAGTTGCCGCCCGACGTTTCGCCCCAATCGTGCGTCGACATGAACGTGTACTTGAAATCGCCCGACTGCGTGCTCCCGACATCGGATGCGCTGGCGCCGCTCGTGCCGTCCGGAATCTTTCCTTCGCGGTTGAGCAGGATGCTTTGCGTGCCGTCCGGTGCAACGAGCGTGACGATTAGATCGCCGAGACGGCCGACGTTCGCATCGAAGTCGATCTCCGCGTGCTCGACGTTCAGGCCACCGTTCATGGCGAGCGTCGATGCGATCGTCTGCCCGGCGGATGCCGTTTGGGCAACCGACCCGCTGGAAGCGGAGAAAACCATTTCGTTTGCGCCCGTGTTTTGCGTCATCCATGTTTCAGCGAGACGCACCGCGGCGCGTGCATCGACTTCGCCGAAGCCGTAGTCGTTGCTCGCATGCAGGCCGCCGCCGTTCCAGTTGGTGGCGCCGTTGTCGCTCCACTGCGTGTTCGGATCGTTGACTTTGCGGGCCGACAGCGCGAGGATTTCCTGGACGTCGCGGTAGCCGAGGTTCGGGTTGGCTTCCAGCATGAGCGCGACGACGCCCGAGACGATCGGCGTGGCGAAGCTCGTGCCCTGCATGTCGCTGTAGTTGCTGCCGAACGTCGAGCCTTGATCGGTGACGACCATCTGGCTCGTGCTGACGACGTTGCTGCCCGGCGCGGATACCAACAGGCTCGCACCCGGGTTCGAGAATGGGGCCGAGCCGATCTGCAACGTGGAAAGATCGCCCTGTGCGTTGATCGCGCCGACTTCGATGGAGAAGCGGTTGTTGTTCGTCAGCGAACCCTCGGCATTGCCGCCCGTCGCGCGGGCATTGCCGCCTGCCGCAACGATCACCGTGCCCAGCCCGCCGCGGCCGTTGTCCGCCGCGTATTGCGCATTCGACGTCAGCATGCTGGCCGTATTGATCGAACCGCCGCTTTGCAGATTGCTGAGCGCAAAATCGGTTTCGAAGTCCCAGCTGTTGTTCGCCACGTCATAGCTGACCATGTGGCCCAACCCGCTCAGATCGCTGCCGTTGTTCGCAAGGTAGTAGCCCGCGAGCGTGGCGTCATAGGCGACGCCTACGCCACCGCTGCCGTTCTTGGCGGCGACCATCACGCCCGCGACCATCGTCGCATGGTTCGACGTGGCAGTCGGTAGCGTGCCGTTTGCCTTCTGCGTGGCAAGCCAAGCCGGATCGACGTTCGGCGCGAGATCGGCGTGGTTGTAATCGAAGATTTCCGGGCCTACCGCGAACTTCCCGCCAGGCTCGAACTGTCCGATGTGCACACCCTTGCCGGTGTAGTCCTTCCATACCGGCAAGACGTTGGTGTCGCTCAAGTACCATTCCTGGGAGACGAGCGGATCGGTCGGCACTTCGGGCGTGAGCAGCGTTGCCGTGGCCCGCATCGGCGCGGTCGCGCCGTTGGCGAGACTTTGCACCGTGGCCGAAGTGTGGCCGGCTGCATCGGCGACACTGTATTTGAAGCTCATGATGCCGGTGAACGTCGCGTCCGGCGTGAAAAGAACATCGCCAGCTTGCGTCAGGGTGACCGTCCCGCCAATGGCATCGCCGACCGCCGAGATATGCAGCGGTCCTTGGCTATTGAGGCGCTGATCGTTCGCAAGCAGTTGGTTGGCCGCGATCAGGTGAGATTGGGTTCGATCGAACGTGTTGCCGCTGCTGTCTGCCGTCAACGAATCGGCGACCGGCATCGGATTCGGCAGGGTCAAATCGACTGCCGAAATGTCCGCGAAATTGAGCTTCTGGACGTTCTTCAGAAAGACCGTGCCGTCGCGGTTCGGGATTTTATCGGCAACCCAGTATCCATCGTCGGCCTTGACGATGCGGTAGTCGCCGTAGCTGCCGTGGAAGGTGACGACGTTCGTTCCGCCGCCGCCGTCGATGACGGCGTTGCCTCGGCCTACCGTGATGACGTCGTTGCCCGCGCCACCGTAGATATGATCGTCCCCGCCGCCCGCGTTGATGATTGAATCGCCGGCCGCGGCGTAGATCGTGTCGCCATTCGGCCCCGCGTAGATGACCGCCTTGCCGGTCCCGCCGATGATCGTATTGTGTCCGGAGCCGCCGACGATGACGTCGTTGCCGGCTCCGCCGATCAGGGTGTCGTTGCCTGTGCCGCCCTTGATGAACGCACTCGTGCGGCCGCCGCTCATGATGACGTCGTCGCCGCGGCCGCCTTCGGCGATCGTCAGGCCGGCTTGCGCCATGTTCAGCGTCACGCCTTGATCGCCGACGATGATGGCCGTGTCGCGGCCGCCGTTGCCGTGGACGTTTTGCGGGTTATCTTTGGCGCTGATGACGAAGACGTCGTCGCCCGCGCCACCCACATAGGTGTTGCTGCCGCCCCCGCCTACTAGCCAGCTTCCGCTTGCTGCCGCCACCAACGTATCGTTGCCGCTGCCTGCGTAGACGTTGTTCACGCCGAGCTTGCCGGCGTCGAGCGTTTCGTCTGCGGTGCTCGTGCTCGTGTAGGCGGTGGTGGTCGATTTGCCCGTGCTCGATGTGACGACCGTGCCGGAACCCTGGGCTGCGAACGTGCTGCTGACGGGATCACCGAGGAAGTCCACGGCGAGCGCTTCCTGCGTTTTACCGTTGATCGTGAAAGAACCGTGCGAGAGCACTTCGTTGCCGTCACGCGTTTCGCCGGTTGGCGACGCAGTGGCCTTGACGTTGATTTGCGTGATACCGAGTTCATCGAGCGTCTTCAGTTCACCCGCGTCGGTTTTACCGTCGTGGTTTGCGTCGACCCAGACGCGCAGCTTGCTCCAGATCGGATCGTTCTTGTCTATCACGCCGTCGCCGTTCTTGTCTTCGCTCGCGAGCGCGGCAAAGCCGTCCTTGAAAGGTGCTTGGCCCGGGCCGCCGTTCGTGCCAGCGTTGCCGCCGTAGTACTCGGAGAACATCTGGCTCACGTCTTTGATCTGGCCGCTGCCGTCGTCCACGACGAGCATGCCGGTCTTGCTGTCCGCCCAGCCGGTGCGCTTCAGCGTTCCGCTGTGGTCGGTATCGAACAGCACGCCGTCGCTGATGCTGGTCATATGCACACCAGTGCCGGTCAGATCGAGCAGAACCGGGTCGACGTAGGTATTGACCGTCGTCATCGCCGCGAGGCCGTTCAGCGTGACAGCATTGACGAGGCCCGCGTTGGCCTGTGCCGACGTCGCCGGATCGATGTAGAACTGCGAGAGGTAGCTGTTCGGACGCGCGTTCGGATCAAGCTGGACTTCGCCCGGGCGCACGCCGCCCGAAGCAAGGCTACCCATCTGCGAGGACGCGAAGTCCGTGTTGTTCAGCGTGTTGTTCGAGAACGAAATGCTGCTCGTCGGGTTGACGGCGACGTAGCCGTTCGAGGCGTTTTGTGAGAGCTGGTTTTCGTTTTGGATCTGGGTTTGCGGTTGGGGGTCGGGGGTGGTGGTGATGTCGATCAGGTTGGTCGCGCCGGGCAGATTGATCAATTGGCCGGTGCTGATCGTCTGATCTCCGGACGTGAGTCCCAGGCTGCCGTTCAGGCCGAGCAGGGTCGATACCGATACACCGGTCGCTGCGGCAATCGAGTCGAACGTGTTGTAGTTCTGGTCTACGTAGAATTGATTCGAACCGACCGTGGTGCCCGCTGGTGCCGCGCTGGCGTTTCCGTCAAACACGAGCGTCGATTCGGCGCCACCGCGCGCAGTGACGATTGATGCTACTCCGCTCGAATTGGATGTACTCTTGTATACGGTCTGCGTATAGCTCATTTCGCCGATCGCGTCGTCAACGAGCGAGGCAAGCAGTTGTCCGCCGGAAACTGCCTTGACCGCAATGTCATTGTCCGGTTGCTCGACGGCAGCAAACGAACCGCTCAATATGCTGTCGTCGAGACCTGCTCCGACCCATGATCCGTTCTGCAGACGAATGTCATAGCCGCCATTTCCATTTTTACGGAAGTTGCTGGGACTGACCTGCATCTCCTGGCCGTTATAGATGATCTGGCCATTGCCACTCTGGTCGATCATTGCTTTGGTGCCAGTTTTGTTGTTGAAATAGAAATTGAACCCCCCTTGCGTTTCGATCTTGATGTCGTTTCCGCCATCAAACTGGAGGCCCAGACCCATGAGTCCGACCATGTAATCGTTCAGTGAGCCGCTCGCCAGAGTCCCCTTCTGAGCAAGCGAATACAGCATATCAACGGCGGTCTTCGCCAGTAACGCAAATGCGTCCTCACGCGACACGCCTGCAGGATAATTTAGAAACGGCGAGACTCGGCTGGACTCGAGACCGAGTCCAAACGGAGTATGGCCATACCACTCGACGCCCAACGTTGGCGCTTGGTTGATCACGAGATCGATCGCCGTCTGGGGAGGCAGGCCGGCGGTCGTGACCGCCACGGAGTACGACTCCTCTATAGCTGCGGTTTTGGGTAAAAGAAGGAGTCCGTCTGAACTAACGGCCCTTGTTTGATCTCCTGCGCCAACTGCCACATCCCTAGGATCAAGCGCGGTATCTGACTGACCTTTGGCTGTACCAATGAGATCAATGTACTGCTGAATGTGCCTCAAACCAACCTGCCCGAATTTGCTGAAATCAGCACCTACGTTTGCCCAATGATCGCGTACAGCGATGCCATAAAACGACGTAGGTTCGGCAATGACGGTATAGGCCTGAGCCGCGTACGTATCACCAAAGCTTGCAAGCAATTTCCATGCGCCAGCGATGTCCGTATTGCTGCCGGTAACCATTGAGCGAACTGCGTCAAGTTGAGATTGCGTAATTCCAGTCGACATTTTCAATCCTTTAAATTTATATAATTTCAACAACAGACGAGTTTATTGATTTCTCGATTCGATCGACAACCTCTCGCAACCGATTAAGATATTTTTCGTGAAATCCAATAGTTAGACGATACAACGGATGCTCCTTGTCCGCACTGATCTCAATTCCGCAAGTCGGTCGATCAGTATGAGTGCAACTCATCATCCGCATCACATCGTTTTGATCATTCCACTCAATATATGTATCGGTGATTTCAGAATTACTCGACATCTTTATTCCGGCGTCGTGATACACGACTATTTCTCGCAAGCCCTGCGCACGACATCCACTGCAGTTAGACGACAGGAATCCAGAAGGTATAGGAATCGCCCGAAACTCTATATCAGGATATTTTATTTTTTCCTCCTCAATACGTCGCATATATCTCGCGGCCTGATCCGTGAGATAACTTGACGAGGAATGGATAATTCCGATATCCATTTCATCATCTGGAATATGCCCACCGTATTTATACATCTCATCCCAGATTGGCGGAGTCGCTATACTCTCCAGTCGGGGGTACACGACAAAGAACACGAGTGATTCAGCATGACGAGGCGGAATTTTCCCGAAAATTGAAGAAACGTAGTTGGCGGGAAAACGCATGTGCACAACACGGCCCTTGCCTAATCCGTCCGGATAGAAGAACGTATCCCGCATTCCGTCAGGGTCGGTTATCGGAGGCAAATCCTTGCGAACCCAGGCTGGAATGGCTTCGGAGTCGTAGTGCGAGATACGCTCAGGTTCCAGACTTGCGGGGATGGCTTTCGCGATCCAGAATTTCGTGGTGAAGTAGCCACAGGCAACAATCAAAACGCCTAAGACAAACCAACGCGCTTTCCTATTCGATGGCGCCCGTTTCGATTCTTCCATGTTGAATTCCTTTAAAACTGCTTTCGTCTGACTCCGGAAATGACGCCACAACGACTGGCTCGTCTTACCGTTCCCTCAAACTCTCCGACCCTTCTTCAACAAGCGGACTCAGGAAATACTCCGCAACCCGTCGCTTCCCGGTCTTCACTTCGACCGTGACGGCCATACCCGGCGACAGGTTCACCCACTTCCCTTCAATCCGTAGCCGGTTACTCGGCAAGCGCACGCGAATCGGATATACCAACCCCTGCTTTTTGTCCTGCGTGGCATCGTTGGGCACTTCGGACACCTTGCCCGTGAGATAGCCGTAACGCGTGTACGGAAACGTATCAATCTTGACGATGGCGTCCTGCCCAGGCCTCACAAACCCGACGTCCTTGTTCTCAAGATTCGCTTGCACCTCGAGCGTGTCGTCCGGCACGATCTCCATGAGCGCCTGCGCCTGAGTCACCACGCCGCCGGCTGTATGCACGGCAAGCTGTTGAACCGTGCCATCAACAGGAGCCCTTAGGTCCATCCGCATGGCGCGCTGTGTCGCCTTCGTCTCCTCCGCGGCCAATTGCGGCAATTGCTGTTGCGCTTGATTGAGCGCATCGAGCTGCTCGCGGCGAAATTGCGCAGCAGTAGCTTCGATTGCATGCCGCTGCTCGACTACGGCAGCCGAGAGCTCGTTGGCTCGGCTCTGCTGCACGCGTAGTTCCTGCTCTTGCTCGATCCGCGTCTGCTCCTTCTCGAGGTAATCCTGACGCGACACATATTGCTCAGCGACGAGCGCGCGATACGACTCGGCACGCTCCCTCGCGAGCGGTGCCGTCTGACGAAGCTTTTCGACCTGCCGTCGCGCGGTATCGAGTTCCGCCATACGCTTAGCGAGTTCGGCGTTCATTTCGTCGATCTTTTGCCGATACTCGCCAAATTGTCCATTGGCGAATCGCTGCACTTCGGCATAGCGCTCCACGGTCGCATCTGGAATCGGCGCCATCGTCGGCAACGTGTTGTCCTTTTCCGCGGCGAGCACTGCGGTGGTTCGTGCGATGGTCAACTGAGCGTCCAGTCTCGCAGACCGAGTCTTCGCGACGTCGGCTTGCGCCTGCGTGACGTCGAGTTCGATCAGGCTTTGCCCGGCCTTTACCCGTTTCCCGTCCTCCACGAGAATGCGTTTCACGATCCCCGTATCGAGCGGTTGCACGACTTTGACGCGCGCATTCGGCACGAGCTTGCCCTTAGCCGTCGCGACGATATCGAGCTTCCCGAAAATCGACCATAGGAGGGCAAGGCCCGCAAACGCGAGCAGCGCGCGTATGGCCCACTTAGGCGCCGGGTGGACGGGCGTGTCCACAAGCTCGAGATGAGCGGGGAGAAACGCGAGTTCGTGCGCAAGTCGCGGCTCCGTGTCGAGCTCATGTCGCGCGCGCCACGCTGCGTTCAGCACGGCTCCATAACGTTTGAAGAGTTCCGCCAGTGCGGAAAGTCGATCGCTCATCGTAATCAAGCCGCTTGCAGTTCAACGAGACGGGCGTAGTAGCCATCGCGCACAAGAAGTTCGTCGTGGGACCCGATCTCGACGATCTGCCCTTTGTCCATCGCCACGATCCGGTTCGCGTTGCGTACCGCCGATAACCGGTGCGCGATGATGATCACCGTCCGTCCGGCACAAATCGCACGCATGTTGTTCTGGATCGCGCGCTCCGACTCGTAGTCGAGCGCACTGGTCGCTTCGTCGAAAATCAAAATTCGCGGATTGCCGGTCAGCGCACGGGCAATTGCAATACGTTGCCGCTGCCCGCCGGACAGACCCGAGCCGTGTTCTCCAACAACGGTGTCGTAGCCTTGCGGAAACTCGACGATGAAGTCGTGCGCACCGGCCAGCTTCGCTGCCTCGATGACTGCGTCGAGCGGCAACGACGGATCCGTCAAGGCAATGTTTTCGCGAATCGTCCTATTGAAGAGCAAGTTTTCCTGCAGCACCACGCCAACCTGCCGCCTCAGCCACGCGGGATCGGCGAGCGCCAGATCGATCCCGTCAATCCGAATCCGTCCGCTATCGGGCACATATAGCCGCTGCAGCAGCTTGGTCAACGTGCTCTTGCCCGACCCGGAGCGCCCCACGACACCGATCACTTCGCCCGCACCGATATTTAGGGCGACGCCTTTGAGCACTTCCGGCCCGTCGGCCGTATATTTGAATCGGATGTCTTCGAACGTGATGTCGCCGCGCAACTGCGGCAAGGTTTGCCGGCTTTGCGGCGCCTCGGTGCGCGTGTTCAGAATATCGCCTAGCCGCTGCATCGAAATCCCAACCTGCTGAAAGTCCTGCCACAACTGGGCAAGACGCAGTACGGGCGATGCCACATGGCCGGCCAGCATGTTGAAGGCAATCAACTGTCCGACGCTAAGCTTGCCGTCGATGACGAGGCGTGCACCGATCCACAGCGTCGCAAGCGTCACCAGCTTACCGACCAATTGAATGCCCTGTTGCCCCAGATTCGCGAGCGTGCTGACGCGAAATCCCGCACTAACGTAGCTCGCCAGTTGCTGATCCCATTTGCGCGTGAACTGCGGCTCCACAGCCATGGCCTTGACGGTCTCGATGCCCGAAACCGTTTCGACCAAAAACGATTGGTTGTCGGCGCCGCGTGCGAACTTCTCGTCGAGGCGGTGACGCAGCACCGGAACGAGCAGCGCGGAAATCACCGCATAGCATGGCAACGAGAGGGCGACGACGATCGTGAGCCGCACGCTATAAACGCACATCGTCGCCAGAAACACGACCGAAAACAGGATGTCGATGACAGCCGTCAGTGCCTGGCCCGTCAGGAAATTGCGGATGTTCTCGAGCTCCCTGACGCGCGCAACCGTATCGCCGACACGCCGAGCCGCAAAGTACGGCAGCGGCAAATCGAGAAGATGTCGGAACAGCCGTGCGCCGAGCTCGACGTCGATTCGATTCGTGGTGTGCGAAAACACGTAGCTACGCAAGCCTCCCAACAACACCTCGAAGACGGAGCACACGAACAATGCGATGCAGATGACATCGAGTGTGGTGAGGCCGCGATGGACGAGCACCTTGTCCATGACCACTTGAAAGAAGAGTGGCGTCACGAGCGCGAAGAACTGGATCGCGAACGACACACCGAGCACTTCCAGTAGCAGATGCCGATATTTGACGACCGCGGGAATGAACCAAGAAAAATCGAAACGCTGCATGGTGCCCACGAGCACTGCGCGCGACGCAACAAGTATCACGCGTCCCGTCCAGCGCGATGCCAATGCATCGATATCGAGTATCTGCGGTGCGTTGTCTCGCGGGTCTTGAATCAAGGCTTTGCCGTCGCCCGCTTTCGCGATCACGAAGTGATGGCCATCTTTGTCGAAAGCAATGCACGGCAGTGCCAGCTTCGCCAATCGAGCAGGTTGTGTCACCACGCATCTCGCTTTTAAATCGAGCGCGCGCGCGGCAAGCAGGAGATCCGATTCGGAAAACGGTTTGCCGTCCGCGGCAAAGCGATGACGAATCGTATTCGGATCAGCCGCGATTCCGTGGAATCGCGCGAGGACGACGAGCGCCCACAGCCCCGCGTCATTGGGCGTCGGAATATGTTCGGCCATGAATCACCAACGGTGGTGTGTTTATGCTGCTTGTACTTTGACTATCTGACTTGGTGATGCGGATCGGCTCAGTTGCCCGCGATTTGCCACATGCCTAGCGTTCCGAGCTTGGCCGCAAGTTGCAGCCGCGATGAGCGCCAATCGGTCAACGCCTTGATGCGGTCCTCGCGGGCGGTCGCGAGGGACGTCTGTGCGGACAGCAACTCGAGCACGCTGCCGACTCCTGCGACGTACCGGTTCTGCGCCGCTGAATAAGCGCGCTCAGCCAGGTTTTGAAGGTCGTCGCTGTTGGCGACGTTGGCCGTTGCCGTCTGCACTGCCTGGTAGGCAGTCCACACGTCGAGGCCGGCCTGCTGCTCGGCTTCGTCCACCTTGTCTTGTTCGAGTTCGACCTGCGCCCGTGCCTGCCGCACTTCGTACACTCGGCCGAAGCCCTCGAAGAAAGGAATCGTGAGCTGCAAACCGACGTACCAGTCATGTCCCGTGGCAGGGAACTGAGGGACACCCAAACCAAGGCTGGCGGGCTGATTGTTTCGGCTGTACTTGGCCACGAAGCTTAGGCTTGGCAAGCCTTCCGAGAAGCTCTGCTTCTCCTTCGCGATGGCTGCCTGTAGCTGTGCCTGGGCTGCGCGCACGCTCGGATGCATCCGCTTGGCCGCTTCGATCAGCGCGGAGACCGATTCCTTGAAGTCGGCGTCCGCCTTGGCACCATGATTGACGGGCGGCAAAATCAGCGGCGTATTCGGCGCGAGGTCCATGTCCGCTGCGAGCGCACCGAGCGCGGCTTGCAGATCGCCCTCCGCTTTTGCCCTGTTGAACACCGCCTGCGCGTGCGACGTCCGCGCTTGCAGTTCGTCACTGATCGGCGCGACGCCTTTTTCCACGCGCGCCGTCGAAGCCGCGACGGTATCGCCCGCGGCCCGCTCGATCGCTTTCGCAGCTTCGAGGTTGGCCTGCGCCGCCTGTGCGGCATAGTAGTCTTTGCTGACCTGTGCAAACACCATTTGCAAAACCGCTTCGTGACTCGCCTTCGCAGCGTCCAGCAACGCCGTGGCGCTATCGAGCGCCGCGCGCCGCGCGCCGAAGTCGTAGAGCACCCAACTCAACGAGAGCGTTTCCGTACGTATCGTGGCTCGCTGGCTTGAACTCAACGTCGGGTGATTCGTCACGTCGGTGGCGGAATCGTCCCTCACGCCCTGCCACGAACCGGAAAGCGTGGGCAAGTACGCCGCGCGCCTCGCCCCGACGCCGGCGGCCTCTACCTTGATACTGGCCCATGCCTCGCGAGTTTTCGGATTTCCGCACAGGGCACGCTCTACCGCATCTTCCAGAGGCAGAGGTTGAGCCACCGCACCGAACACACAAGGCCCGGCGCCTTGAAGTAAAGGGGCAGCCGGCGTAGTCGGCACTCCCGTGGACGTTCGCAGAATATCGAAAGCCCGCGCTTGGGGCGAAGCAACGATGAAAGGGATCACACAGGCGAACAGCGCAATTCGCCCGACACCGGAATTAATCAGGTATTCAATGCGCGCGCGATGATGAACAGTGAGACGCGATAGAAACGCAATCACCGGCACTCGCAAACGACAACGACTTTCCCAAAGGAACGACAATGCAACCAAGATGAGCTTCCCCGTTACGACGGCCCGCGAATCGGAGTAAAAATTTGTAATACTTGTAGGGGCGCGATTATGCAGCATTCCTCGTACGAGGCGCAAGCGCTTTGCGTGAAGAATGAAAACTCCAGCAAACGGAAGCGAAACCAAAACCGAAGCCGTCTTTAGCTGCGGCGGAGAGCCGCGCAAACGTTTAAGACAGCAACTGAATACGATTTCATCGCGTCGTCATGGCGACATGTCGAATCATAAAAAAAACCGCATGCGCCCATCACACATGCGGTTTTTTACAGCGGCCTGGATCTAACCTACTGATCGGAATCGAGGCCTCGGCCAAGCGGCCGAAAGAACGAGCGGAAGCAAACTTACATCGAAACCTTATTGATGAACGTGCGCTTGCCTTCCTTGTAGCCGTAGATCGAGATGACGCCGTGCTTCAGGTCGCCCTTGGCATCGAACGTCGTCTCGCCGATCACACCCTTGTAGTCGCTCGTGGGCATCTCGGCGAGGATCTTGGCCGGATCGGTCGAGTTCGCACGCTTCATTGCATCGACGACGATGTATACGGCATCGTACGTGTACGGCGAGTACAGCACGACATCCTGGCCGTAACGCTTCTTGTACTTCGCGGCGAATGCGGCACCGCCGGCCATTTGGTCGAGACCGACACCGGCTTGCGAGCACAAGATGTTGTCGGCAGCGGGGCCGGCCAGATCGGCGATGTTGGCCGTGCAAACGCCGTCGCCGGCCAGGATCTTCGCGCGCAAGCCCAACTGCTTCGCTTGCTTCGCGAACGGGCCGCCCGTCGCATCCATCGCGCCGATCATGATCGCGTCAGGGTTTTCGCCCTTGATCTTCGTCAGAATCGCGCGGAAATCCACGGCCTTGTCGTTCGTCGCGTCGTGGGACACGACAGTCAGTCCGGCTGCCTTCGCGGCCTTCTCGAATTCCTGCGCGAGACCTTGGCCGTACGCCGTGGAGTCGTCGACGATCGCAACCTTCTTGACATGCAGATCCTTCGCCGCGTAGTTCGCGAGCGCCGGGCCCTGCTGGGCATCGGTCGCAACGACACGGTACGTCGTCTTGAAGCCTTGCTGCGTGTACTTCGGATTCGTCGCCGAAGGCGAGATCTGCACGATGCCGGCATCGCTGTAGATCTTCGATGCGGGGATCGACGTGCCCGACGTTTCATGGCCCACGACGGCAACGACCTTGTCGTCGACGAGCTTTTGCGCAACTTGCGTCGCCGTGCGCGGGTCGCCTGCGTCGTCTTGCGGGTCGAGCTGGAGCGTCACCTTCTGGCCGCCGATCACGAGGCCCTTCGCGTTGATCTCTTCGATCGCGAGGCGAGCGCCGTTTTCATTGTCCTTGCCTTGGTGAGCCGAACCGCCCGTGAGCGGCGCGACGTGGCCGATCTTGACGATCGTGTCGGCCTGGGCGGCATTGCAGAGTGCGAACGAGAGCGCGGCTGCCGCTGCGCAGCCGGTGAGAAGCGACTTAATCACTGTTGTAATCCCCTTTTTGTAGATCGGGTTTGGATGGCACGACTAGCGGGCCGTGTCGGCCCATTGACAGCGCCCGTGCGGGTAGCACGGGCGCGAGAGAGGATACTACTCGCCGAGATACGCTGCTCGCACCTTCGGATCGTCGAGCATTTGCTTCGCATCGCCCGACATCGTGACCATGCCGGAGTCCATCACGTAGCCGCGATTGGCGGCCTGCAGCGCGAGACGCGCGTTCTGCTCGACGAGCAGAACCGTCAGGCCTTCTTTCGAGATGTCGCGCACGACTTCGAAGATCTTCTCGACCATGATCGGCGAGAGGCCCATCGACGGCTCGTCCAACAGCAGAAGCTTAGGACGGCTGATGATCGCGCGCGCCATCGCCAGCATCTGCTGCTCGCCGCCCGAGAGCGTGCCGGCCAGTTGCTTCGCCCGCTCCTTCAAGCGCGGGAAGTAGCCGAACATGCGCTCGACGTCCTTCTCGATGCCATCGTTGTCGTTGCGCAGATAGGCACCCATCTGCATGTTTTCCAAAATCGACATGCGCGCGAAAATGCCGCGGCCTTCCGGCACCATCGCCAAGCCACGCTTGAGCAGGTCGTGCGGCTGCATGCCTTTGATCGACTCTCCCATGTACTCGATGTCGCCGGCGGCGTACGCCTTCAGGCCCGTAATGGCCTTCATCGTCGTCGTCTTGCCCGCGCCGTTCGCGCCGATCAGCGTAACGAGCTCGCCCTGCGCGACTTCCATGTCGACGCCCTTGACTGCCTGGATGCCGCCGTAATTGACCTGCAGGCCCTTGATTTTCAACATTGCCGTAGCCATCAGTGGACCCCCGCGCCCAGATATGCCTC
>JBQCDS010000115.1:0-3088 GCA_051961035.1 Trinickia sp.
CGCCGGCGCGTCGGAACCGGGCGATCCGTCGCTTTAGCATGAACTCATGCGGCAGGCCGCACCTCAAAGCTTTTCGCCAGCCAACCGCGCCGCCAAAAAATCGATCAGCAACCGCGTGCGCGCCGGCATTTTGCGCGTACGTGGCCACAGCGCGAACAACGGCAGCGGGGCGGGTTCGTATTCGGGCAGCACAATGCTCACGTGTCCCGTATCGATCGCGTTGCGGATTTGCCAGAATGCGGCAAGGCCGATCCCAAGCCCTGCCACCACCGCCCCGTTGACGGCCGCCACTTGATCGCTGTCGAAGCGTCCCGCGACGGCGACCGAGACCGCTTCGCCCGTGCGCGCGGTGAAGTTCCATCGATAGGGATGCGGCAGGCCCGTGCGTACGACGCAGGCATGAGAAGCGAGATCCGCAGGGGAGTGGGGATGCCCATGCGCAGCGAGGTAGGACGCGGACGCGAATGCCACGCGCCGAACGTCGGCGAGCTTGCGTGCGACCAGACGCGAATCGGGCGTCGCGCCAATACGCACGGTCACGTCCGCACCACTTGTCGCGGGATCGCTGAACTCGTCCGAGAGCGTCACGGATGCATGGAGTTCAGGATGGCGCAGCAAGAATTCGGACACAAGCGGCACGATAAAGCGCGGCCCGAATAGCGTCGGGGCATTCACGCGCAATCGCCCCGTCAATCGTTGCGCGTCTTCCGCAACTTCCGTCTGCGCGATCTCGAGATCCGCGAGGATCGCCTTGACGCGCCCGTAGAAGCGCTCGCCGGCAGCGCTCAGGCGCGATGTCCGTGTCGTGCGTATGACGAGCGTCGCGCCCATCTGGCCTTCGAGCGTTTGCAAGCCCCGGCTCACGGCTTGCAGCGATCGGCCGAGCCGCCGTGCGGCGCCCGTGAGACTCCCGTCCTCGGCAATCGCAACGAACGTTTCCAATTCGCGCAAGGAGTGCATCGCCATTCTCCCGATTTTATGGATTATGTCTCCATCCCTAAGCCAATTACATGGCGAAATCGAGAGAGTAGCATCGATCGCACTTGCATTTCCGGCTTCTCGTTAAGGGGTATCGCATGGATCTTTGCCCGCAGACCGCACCGTCGCCTCCCGCTCCAGCCACGCAGCACGGGAGCGTGCCCGTTCTGTTGTTCGCCACGCTCGTGGGCGTCACCGTATTGCCGCTGTACGCCTCGCAAGTCATGCTCGGCCCGCTCGATGCGTCGTTGCATCTGCACGCGTGGACGACGCTCGTCACCGCGCTCACGATGTTCGGCTATGCGGTGGGGCTCGTTGCGCTCGTGCCGCTCGTCGATCGGCTACCGAATCGCCCGCTCATCGGTGCGACGCTCGCGGCGCAAGCCGTTTGCCTTGCCGCTGCCGCGCTCGCGCCGACATCCGTCGTATTCCTCGCCGCATCGTTCGCGATCGGCGTCACCGCGAGCGCGATTCAGATGCTCGTGCCGGCCGCCGCGGCGCTCGTGCCCGCGCAAGCGCGCGGGGCCGTCGTCGGCAATGTCATGAGCGGGCTCATGCTCGGCATCTTGCTGTCTCGTCCTCTTGCCAGCATGGCCACACGCGCGCTCGGATGGCGAGGCTTCTTCCTAGCCGATGCCGGGCTACTCGCCGTATTCGCCGCGTGCGCCGTGCCGCGCCTGCCCCCGCTCCTGCCCGTGGGCAAACCGTCGTATCGCTCGCTGATCGCGTCGCTCGGGCATCTGGTCGCCACGATCGATACGCTGCGGCGCCACGCGCTGTATCAAGGTCTGCTGATGGTGGGCTTCAACGCGTTTTGGACGAGCGTCGCAGTGGTGCTCGCTCGTGCGCCGTTTAACTGCAGCGCGGCGCAAATCGCCGTGTTCGCCCTCGCGGGCGCGGGCGGCGCCGTGTCGGCTCCGATCGCGGGGCGCGCGGCCGATCGAGGCCATGCGCGACGCGCGAAGCAAATTGCGCACGCCATCGCGATCGTGGGCGTCATCACGGCCGCGTGGGCGCTGACGGCGCCTATCCCTCGCGCGCTCGCGCTCGGCATTGCTTGTGCGTCGGCCTTCCTGCTCGACGCCGGCGTCATTGCGGACCAAGCGTTGGGCCGCCGTGCGATCAATCTGCTCGCGCCTGAATCGCGCGGGCGGGTAAACGGTCTTTTCACGGGCCTGTTTTTCATCGGCGGCGCAATCGGCGCCGCGCTATCCGGCCCCACGCTCGCGGCGCTTGGATGGTATGGCGTCACCACCGTCACATTCATCGCATTCGCCGCCGCCGCGCTGCTTCATCAGACGCAGCGCGAGCGCACGCCGTGCTGACCCACACCTACTCGTTTAGGAGAACAAAATGAATTGGACTCGCGCAACCATCCGGTACAAGACCGTCGACGTAGAAGGGTTGAATATCTTTTATCGCGAAGCCGGCCCGCCAACGGCACCCGTGCTGTTGCTGTTGCATGGTTTTCCGTCGTCCTCGCGGATGTATGAAACGCTGCTGCCGCCGCTTGCCGACCGCTTTCGCCTGATCGCCCCCGACTACCCGGGCTTCGGCCACAGTACCGCCCTACCCCCAGGTGAGTTCACCTACACGTTCGATCGTCTCGCGCAAGTCGTAACGGCATTTGTCGACAAGCTGGAGATCGACCGCTTCGCGCTGTTCGTCCAAGATTACGGCGGCCCGGTCGGCTTTCGCATGGCGTGCGCGCAGCCCGAACGCATCCGCGGCATCATCGTGCAAAACGCGGTTGCACATGAGGAAGGGCTCGGCCCGCTATGGGAAACGCGCAGAGCGTTCTGGGCCGATCGCGCGCGTCACGAAGCCGCGTTACGCAAAAATCTGCTTTCGTTCGATGCAACGAGACAGCGGCACGTGGGCCATACGCCGCACCCCGAACGGTATGATCCGGACACGTGGCACGATGAATTTGCGTTCCTGTCGCGCCCCGGACAAATCGACATTCAAACCGAACTCTTTTACGACTACCGGACGAATGTCGAACGCTACCCGGCATGGCAGCGTTATATGCGGGAACACCAGCCGCCGATGCTCGTGCTGTGGGGCAAGCACGATCCGTCTTTCATGACCGACGGCGCGCACGCCTATC
>JBQCDS010000116.1:0-8512 GCA_051961035.1 Trinickia sp.
GTGCGCCCGGCAGGGCGCACTCACTAGGAGGTGAAAGTCCTCTACTCGCCCGGCAAGGGGAAGAGTTAGCCGGAGGCAAGGGTGTCGCGGGCGACTGCGAATCCGAAGGAAGCCCGAGGCAAAGCGCTGGCCTGACGAACAGGAAGCGGATACGAGGCGACGCATTGGGGTGAGGCGGCGAAAAAGGCCAAAGCCCGAAACTTGCACAGAACGGTGCGGCGTATATCCGACAGGCATAAGCGTGAAGGTGGGTGCGCAATACCCGGGGAGATCCACACGGTTGCCAAGAGCTACCGACGTCGAGAGGCGTTGGGATGGCCGTGGGGAAGTCAGCCGAGGCCATAGTAGGTGCGGTACGACCGAAGGGCCGAACATGAATGACCGCGATTAGGACGGTGGAGACTCGATGCGAGCCGAAGAAGCACAAGCCCGTGAGAACGGGGCCATGACGCAGGACCCGGGGCGGAACCTCGGGGACGGCGCGCGTGGTGCTGAGGCTGGCGCGGCGGCTACCGAGCAAACGAAAGCGGAGGGACCATCGCTGATGGAGGTGGTGGTTGAGCGCAGCAACTTGTGGCTGGCGTATGAGAGGGTGGTCCAGAACCGCGGCGCGCCGGGAGTCGATGGCTTAACGGTGGAGCAGTTCAAAGACTGGCTGAAGATGCACTGGCCAAGCGTGAAGGCAGCGTTGTTGGACGGGCGGTACGTGCCGGCGGCGGTGCGCGCGGTGGACATACCGAAGCCTGCGGGCGGGGTAAGGACACTGGGCATCCCGACGGTGCTGGACCGACTAATTCAACAGGCGCTGCACCAGGTACTCCAACCGATCTTCGAACCCGGATTCTCCGAGTCGAGCTACGGCTTCCGGCCGCAGCGCAGTGCACAGCAGGCGGTGCTGGCGGCACAGCGGTATGTGCAAGAGGGTCGCCGCTGGGTGGTGGACATCGACTTGGCGAAGTTCTTCGATAGGGTCAACCACGACATCCTGATGGCGCGGGTGGCCCGGCAGGTGAAGGACGAACGGGTGCTCAAGCTGATCCGGCGCTACTTGGAAGCGGGCCTGATGCGTGATGGGATGGCGCCGGCGCGCCGCGAGGGGACGCCGCAAGGCGGGCCGCTCTCGCCGCTACTGTCGAACGTCCTGCTGACGGATTGGGATCGCGAACTGGAGCGGCGTGGTCATGCGTTCTGCCGCTACGCGGACGACTGCAACATTTATGTTCGAAGTAAGGTGGCAGGCGAGCGACTGTTGGAGCGGATGACGGCGTTTCTTGCGAAACGGCTGAGACTGCAAATCAACGAGTCGAAGAGCGCGTGTGCACGGCCCTGGACGCGTAAGTTTCTAGGCTACAGCCTGACAATACACCGTCAGGCGCGGCTGCGCGTTGCGCCGGAAAGCCTTCAACGGCTGACGGCGCGAGTAAAGGAGCTGATGCGGAAAGGACGCGGAAGAAGCCTAAGCCATACGATCGAGGTACTGAACCTGGTGCTTCGCGGATGGATCAACTACTTCCGGCATACGCAGGTGAAGCGCGTGTTGGAGGAGATGGACGGTTGGCTGCGGCGACGCCTGCGCTGCCTGCTATGGCGGCAAGCGAAGACCCGCCAGGCCCGCACCGTCATGCTGCGTCGGCAAGGGTTAGTGGAAAACCGTGCGTGGCGCTCGGCCCACAATGGACAGGGTCCATGGTGGAACGCCGGGGCAAGCCACATGAACACGGCCTTCCCGAAACGCTTCTTCGACGCCTTGGGACTGGTCTCGTTGCTGGACACCCAGCAACGCCTCCAGCGTTGTTCATGAACCGCCGTATGCGGAACCGCACGTACGGTGGTGTGAGAGGGCGACGGGGGTAACCCCGTCCCCTACTCGATGCATAGGTGGTGTATGTTTGAGAAAACTTTACCGGTCGTTTTTTCGCTTTAGCCCGGACGAAACCGCCACTCTTGCCGGGTGTCATACGTAAGCCATTGTTTCGTAAAGGAGAATGATCTGGCACGCGAAATGCTTTGTTCCATCGATAGCTCGTACGACGTCGCATTGCGCTTTTCGCGGGCGGCGCCACTCGTTGCCGGCGCCGACGGGCTCTCGACTTTTTAATTGACTACGCTAGCCATGCCACACGCCCTGATTGTCGAAGACGATCCCAACAGCCTGTCAGGCCTCAATGCGATCGTCGCCGCCGATGGATTTTCCGTCGACACGGCCGCCACGCTCGCCGAAGCGCGCGCCGCGTTGACGCGCTTCATCCCCGATGTCGTGCTGATCGACTTGAATCTCCCCGATGGCAGCGGGCTCGACCTGTTACACAACCTGCCGGCCCAACCGGACGGGGTCGTACCAGTGATCGTGATGACGGGCAACGCGACGGTGGAAAGCGCCATCGAAGGTTTGCGCCATGGCATTTGGGATTACCTGCTCAAGCCCGTCAACATCCCACGCCTACGCAGCTTGCTCGCACGCATTCCGCGTCCGTATGAGTTGACCGAAGAAGTGCAATCGCTGCGCGGTGCCCTGCGCCGGCTCGGCCGGTTCGGTCCGATGATCGGCCGCAGCGATGCGATTCAGCATGTCTATGACGCCATCGAACGGCTGGCGCCGACGGAATCGGCCGTGCTCATGTGCGGCGAAGCGGGAACGGGCAAGGAGAGCGCGGCCCGCACGCTGCACGAGATGAGCCGGCGCCGCAAGGGCCCGTTCGTCGTATTCGACTGCCGCGCCTTTGCGCGCGACGGCGGCATCGAGCGCGGGCTCGACAGCATGCTGTTCGGCCAGGAAAGTGCGATGCCGTCCATCGAACGGCGCGAACCGGGTCTGTTCGAACAAGCGGCGGGCGGCACGCTGTTCCTCGACGAAATCGCCGATTTGCCGTTGTCGCAGCAAGAAGCGCTGCTGCGTGCTCTCGATTCGCAAACCTACATGCGGGTGGGCGGCAGCAATCAAGTCAGCGTGGATTGCCGCATTATCGCGGCCACACGCAAGCCGCCGCGCGACGCCGTCGCACAGGGCGTGTTGCGCGAGGATCTTTGGCTGAGGCTCGACGCGGCCGCGATTGCGCTGCCGCCGCTGCGCGAGCGCGGCGACGATGCCGTGCTGCTGGCCGAAGCGCTCGTCGACGAACTGAACCGCGAGATCAACGCCAGCGGCCTGGCCACGGTGAACAAGCGCATCGGGCCCAATCTCGTTCGCGAGTGCCTGACGTATGACTGGCCCGGCAACGTGCGCGAATTGCACGAACGCGTGCGGCGCGCGTACAACGCATCGGGAGAAATCGTCGATTCGCTGCGCGCCGACGAGGCGAACGGCTCAGGCGGGCGTCGGCTGAACGGCGGCAGCGTCCAGGTGACGGTCGGCACGCCGCTGTCGGACGTCGAAGACTTGCTGATTCGGGCGACGCTCGACGCCGTCGGCGGCACCCGTCACCGCGCCGCCACGCTGCTCGGGATCAGCCCGAAGACGCTTTACAACAAGCTGCAGCGCATGAAGATGGCGTAATGGCGGCAGGCCGGGCGGCGCGGTGCTCGGCTCACGTCCGCGCGTTCGCGGCGCCGGCCGCATCAACCCAACGCGCTGGCAAGCAGCGCGTGCGCGTCGCGATACGCCGGCCGCTCCACGAGCTTGCGCCAACTCACCGCCTTACTGCGCGGACGCAGCTGCTTGAGGCGTCGCGCGCTTTCCTTCGTGGGAACGTATTCCAACTCGTTCAGCACCACTTCGGCGGCGTCCGGCTGGTTGCACACGAGCACCATGTCGCATCCGGCTTCGAGCGCCGCTCGGGCTGCTTGCGTGAGCGAGCCGCCGGCGCGCGCCGCTTCCATCGATAAGTCGTCGCTAAAAATCGCCCCCTTGAACCCGAGCCGATCGCGCAAGATGTCTTGAAGCCAGATACGCGAGAACCCGGCCGGCTTGTCATCCACGTTCGAGTAGATCACGTGCGCCGGAATGACCGAGGCGAGCGCCATGCCAAGCCAGTCGTAAGGCTTGGCGTCGTCGTTCAATATCTCGTCGAGCGAGCGATCGTCCACCGGCAACGCGACGTGCGAATCGGCAGCGGCGAAACCATGCCCCGGAAAATGCTTGCCGCAGTTGCTCATGCCCGCAAGCGCGAGCCCGTGGTTCAGGCTCTTGGCGAGCAACGTCACCACGCGCGGATCGCGATGGAAAGCCCGATCGCCGATCACCGAGGACCGGCCATAGTCGAGGTCGAGCACCGGCGTGAAACTCATGTCGATGCCGCAGGCCCGCAGTTCGGCGGCGAGTACGTAACCGGTTGCCGTGGCCACTTTGGTGGCCAGCAGCACATCGCGGTCCCACAATTGCCCCAAGCGCCTCATGGCGGGCAGCACCGTGAAGCCGTCGGTGCGAAAGCGCTGGACGCGTCCGCCTTCGTGATCGACGGCGATCAGCAGATCCTCGCGCACATCGCGGATCGCGTCGGTCAGCGCAAGCAGTTGCCCGCGGTTCTCGTAATGTCGCGCGAAGAGAATCACGCCGCCCGTCATCGGGTGCGAGAGGCGCCGCACATCGTCGTCGGTGAGCACTTGGCCCATTACGTCGAGCATCACCGGACCGGCAGGAGTATTCATCGATTCGAGGGATCTGAGTGGAGTGGAAAAGACGCGAGCGGGCAGCATGCCCGTGCGCTTACGTCGCGGGCGTCGCCAGGTCCGATTCGGCGATGACGAACGCCACCGCATAGTCGCGCTCGTCGCTGACGGTCACGCGCGCCGTGATACCGCGCGCGGCGAGCCAATCGGCCAACTCGCCCGACGCCTTGAGGACAGGTTTGCCGCTCGGCTCATTCAGCGTTTGCAGTGCGCGCCAGGTCATCGGCCAATGCATGCCGAGCCCGATCGCCTTGGAAAACGCTTCTTTCGCCGAAAAACGCGTCGCGAGAAATGCGAGCCCGCGCACCTCCGAGCGCGCCTTGCGCGCATGATAGACGCGCAATTCGTCCGGGCCGAGCACCTTCTCGGCAAAACGACCGTTCGTGCGCGCCATCACTTGTGCGACGCGGCTCACTTGGATGACATCCGTCCCAATACCGTAGAGGGCCATAATCGCGCGTGGCAAGGATCAACGCGCCGCTAGACGCGCGGCCACCATGATGGCCTTCATCTCGCGCACGGCGTTGTCCCAGCCCGCGAAAATCGCATGCGCGACGATGGCGTGGCCGATGTTCAACTCGGCAATGCCCTCGATCGCCGCGATCGGCTGCACGTTCGTGTAATGCAAGCCGTGGCCGGCGTTGACCTTCAACCCGAGCGACGCGCCGAACTGCACGCCGCGCACGATGCGCTCGTACTCGCGCCGCTGCTCGGTTTCGTCGTGCGCATCGGCATAGCGCCCGGTGTGCAATTCGATGACGGGCGCGCCCGCTTCGTGCGCAGCGCGGATCTGCGTTTCATCGGGATCGATGAAGAGCGACACGCGCGAGCCCGCATCGGCCAATTGCTTGCATGCGCCGCGTACGGCCTCGAAGCGGCCGGCGACGTCGAGCCCGCCCTCGGTCGTCAACTCCTCGCGCTTCTCCGGAACGAGACACACGTCGTGCGGGCGCACGTCGCAGGCGATGTCGAGCATTTCCGCGGTGACCGCGCATTCGAGGTTCATCCGCGTTGCCAGTTGCGGCCGCAACGCATGGACATCGGCATCGACGATATGGCGGCGATCCTCCCGCAAGTGCAGCGTGATCGCATCGGCGCCGGCGGCTTCCGCCTGCAACGCGGCACGGATCGGGTCGGGATAGCGCGTGCCGCGCGCGTTGCGCAGCGTGGCGACGTGATCGATGTTGACGCCGAGATCGATGACGCCGGGCGAAGTCAGGAAGAAGCTCATAGATTCTGCAGGTCGAGAAGAATCTGACGGGTTGCGAGCGGCGTGCCGCCAAGATAAGTGTTGAGCAGAAAGCGCATCAGCGTCTTGCTTTGCGCGACGGTCTGGGCACGATGGTAATCGTCGCACTCCATATCGAGCAACGTTTGTCCCGATACGACCGGCCATTGTGCAGGCAGATCGCCCGTTTGCTCGCGCACGCCGCGGTCCGGATCGAAGACATAGCGGCCCTCGGGCACCACGGCCTTGCGCGCCACGGTGCGATCGAGCGCCATCGCATAGCCGGTCTCGCGCAGCAGCACGCGCTCGAACGAGCGCAGCACCTGCACGGGCGGCTCGTCGTGCGCGAGCCGCGTCAAGGTGACGACGTAATGCTGAAACAGCTGAGGATGCGGATCCTCGCGCGCGCAAAACTTCACGAGCAATTCGTTGACGTAAAAGCCGCACAGCAGCGCATCGCCGGTCAAAGGCAGCATGCCGCCCACCCATTCGGCGCCCGTCAGCGTCCGCATCTCCGATTTGCCCGACCACGACATCGCCAGTGGCTGAAACGTCTGCAGCACACCGCGCAAGGCCGAGTGCGGGCGTTTCGCGCCTTTTGCGACGAGCGCTAGCCGGCCATGATCGCGCGAAAAGACATCGATGATGAGACTCGTCTCGCGATACGGATAGCTGTGCAAGACGAATGCCGGCTGCTCGGCGATGCGATGCGATGGCTCGCGCCGAGCGCGGCGTACGACTTCGTCATTCGTACCCATAGGCACGCAGCCCGGCTTCGTTGTCGGCCCAGCCGCTTTTCACCTTGATGAAGGTTTCGAGATAAACCGGACCGTCGAAGAGCTTCTCCATATCGAGCCGCGCCTCGGTGCTGATTTGTTTGAGCTTGGCGCCCTTATGGCCGATGATCATCGCCTTGTGCGCATCGCGCTCGACCAGAATCGTCGCGAACACGCGGCGCAAACGCCCTTCCGTTTCGAATTTGTCGATGAGCACCGTGCTGGTGTACGGCAATTCATCGCCGGTCCAACGGAACACCTTCTCGCGCAAGATCTCGGCAGCGAGAAAGCGCTCGCTGCGATCGGTCAGGTCGTCCTCGCCGTACATCGGTACGCCTTCCGGCAGATACGGCCTCACGGTATCGAGCAGGTGCTTGGCGTCGTCCGGATGCTTCGCCGAGAGCGGCACGATCTCCTTGAACTCGCGCAGCTGGCTCATTCGCTGAAAGAACGGATAGAGCGCCTTCTTATCGCTGACGCGATCGAGCTTGTTCGCAACGAGGATCAGCGGCGCCGAAGCCGGAATCAAATCGAGCACCTTCTGATCGTCGGGACCGAAGCGCCCCGCCTCGATCACGAACAGCACGGCGTCGACGGCAGTCAGCGTCGAGGTGACGGCGCGGTTCAGCGACCGGTTCAGCGCGCCGCTGTGCTGCGTCTGAAAGCCCGGGGTGTCGACGAAGATGAACTGCGCATCGTCGAACGTGTGAATACCCGTGATGCGATGCCGCGTCGTCTGCGCCTTGCGCGAGGTAATGCTGATTTTTTGGCCGACGAGCGCGTTCATCAACGTCGATTTGCCGACATTGGGACGGCCGACGATGGCGACCATGCCGCAGCGAAAGCCGGTGGGAGTGGGGGTATCGGTCATGCGAGGCAGGCGATTCGAAAAGTGGCGATGCGGCCCATGACAGGCGCCGCGAATGCGAATGAGGTCATGAGTGGTCGGGCTCGGGCGCTTGCGGACGCGCGCTGCCGGCGAGGTCGGAGACGAGTTCCGCCTCTCCGCCGTGCCCGGGCGCATTCGCGGTGGACTGCGCGCCGGGCTCCGCGCCCACCGGCGTATCAGCCGCGCCGCTGGGCGCGTCATGCTTTTGAGCGGTGGCGGTGGCATCAGGCCTAGTCGGGACTTCGCCCTTCACGCTTGCCTCTTGGGGCCGCCCCGGTGCTTTGTGCTCGACATGCGCTGCGCGGATCATCGCCGGCGGCGCGCTTGGGTTACCTGCCCGCTCGGCGCCTTCGCCCAGGGCAGCTACCGCCTTTGCGGCCTCGGCCCGCGCGGCTTTGTCCGCACGGCGCTCCGGCGCGCGCAGATCGAGCGCCGCTTGCACGCCCTTCACGCCGGGCACGACCTCTGGTTCGCCATGCTTGCCCGCCCGCGCCCCGCGCGAGCGCTTCGGTTTGACTTCCAAGGCCGGTTGCAGCGCCATGACTTCGTCGAGCGCCTTCTTGGCCGCCGCCTGTTCGGCCGCGCGCCGGCTGGCCCCGGAACCCGACACCTTCACTTCGAGCTTAGGCACCGTGCATTCGACTTCGAACTGCTGGTTGTGAGCGGCGCCATGCGTCGCGATGACCGTGTAGGTGGGCAACGCGATCTTGTGACCTTGCAGATACTCCTGAAGCAGCGTCTTGGCATCCTTGCCGAGCGTGCGCGGATCGATGTGATCGAGGATCGGAATATAAAGGCGCTTGATGACCGTTTGCGCCGCGTCGAAGCCGCCATCAATGAAGATCGCACCGAGGATGGCCTCGAAGGCGTCGGCCAGGATCGACGGCCGCCGGAACCCGCCGCTGCGCAGCTCGCCCTCGCCGAGCCGCAGGCCCTCCGAAATATTGAGGGCCTGAGCGATTTCGTAGAGCGACTGCTGCTTGACGAGGTTGGCGCGCACGCGCGACAGATCGC
>JBQCDS010000117.1:0-3886 GCA_051961035.1 Trinickia sp.
TCCGGACCGCAGTTAAGCTGATCGAGCAGAAACTCGAATGCCTTCATCTGCGGCTTGTAAACCTGCGCCTGCTCTGCCGTGTACACCGCATGAAATGGTACGCCGAGACGCTCAATGTTATGTGGAATCTGCGAATTCATCGCATTGGTCAGCGCCACGAGCGGGAATTCCTTAGCGACCTTTTTGAGGCCGGCGGTCACGTCCGGATGAGGGCCCCATGTCGGCACCTGCTCGTAAATCGCCTTGCCGTCCCCTTCGCGATATTCCGTGCCGAACCGTTTGCAGGTGCGGCGGATCGCGTTGTCGACCACTTGTTCGTACGGCTTCCAAGCGCCCAGTACTTCATCGAGTCGATAGGCAGCGAACGCATCGGTGAAGGCGCGCATGCTTTCAGCGGGGACACGATCCTCATAGAGCGCCCTTGCAGCGTTGGCCATCTCGAAATAAATCAGCGTGCCGTAGCAATCGAACGTAATGAACTTGGGTTTGAACAACGACGACATGGTTCGTCCTTAAAAGTTGGGCGTCATCGCCCGGAATTAGAAATCGATGAGGACCGATTTATAGCGGAGGTTCGCTTCGAAAGCCTGCCGGCCGAGGTCTTTGCCCATGCCCGAGCCCTTGAAGCCCCCCGTTGGAATGATGAAGTCCCAGGTACGGCCGAAGCGATTGATCCAGACCGTGCCCGCATGTATCCGTCGCGTCGCGCGAAGCGCGCGTCCAATGTCGCGCGTATGCACGCCGGCCGCAAGTCCATACGTCGCGTGGTCCGCGAGCGCAAGCGCCTCCTCCTCATCATCGAAGGTCTGCACGGTCAGCACCGGGCCGAAGATTTCCGATTGGACGGCGAGCGAGGCGCTAGTGACGTTCGCTAGCAATGTCGGCCGGTAGTAATAACCCTGATCAAAGCAATCGAAGAAGTCGCCACCGCAAAGTGAAGTCGCCCCCTCAGAGAGCGTTTCCTTCACTGCCGCGTGAATCTTGCGGGCTTGCTGCTCGCTGATGATCGGCGAGAAGCACGTCGGCTCACGCCATGTGGGACCGGGCTGTAACGCGTTGACTTTTCTGACGATCGCGTCAAGCAGAGGCTCTGAGATGCCGCGTTGCACAATAAGCCGGGTGCCCGATACGCAGGCCTGGCCCGCATTCGAGGTGAATCCTCGAATGATGCGTCCCGCGACCGCATCGATGTCGCCCGCATCGTCGAACACCACTTGCGGGCTCTTGCCACCCAGCTCGAGTGTCACCGGCTTGGTGCCATGATGCGCAGCTTCGCTCATGATGGCTGCGCCGGTACGCGTTGAGCCCGTGAACGAAATCTTGCCGATCAGCGGATGCCGGACGAGCGCGGCGCCCGCGCTCGCACCGCGGCCTTGAACCAGGTTGAATACGCCGGGCGGCACGCCTGCTTCGATAGCGAGTTCCGCCAGGCGGACTACCGAGTAAGGCGTCAACTCGGATGGCTTCAGTACGATCGCGTTACCCGCCGCAAGCGCCGGCGCGCATTTCCACGAGGCCATCGACAGCGGGAAGTTCCACGGTGCGATCGCTCCGACCACACCATACGGCTCGGGCAGCACGAGGCCAAGACTGTCATGCTTCGTCGGGACGGCGTCGCCGCCGAACTTGTCGGCGCACTCCGCAAAAAAACGGAAGCATTCGGCGGTGAACGGGACGTCGAAGGCACGCGCTTCGGCGACCGGTCGTGTTGAGCCGATTGCCTCCAGACGGGCCAACTCATCCGCTTGCGCATTGATCAGATCCGCCCAACGGGAGAGCACGCGGGCACGTTCCCGTGGCGCACACGTGCCCCACCCGCTCGCGGCCCAACTACGTTGTGCGTCGAGCACGGCATCGTTGACCAATTCGTCGGAAGCGTCGGGAATCGTGCCCATGATGCCGCCGTCGGACGGGCGCCGCACTTCGATCTCCGCTTGCCCAGCGACGAGCCGGCCGGCGATGAAGTGACCATCTGGAACGGCGACCTGTTCGAGTTTGTCTTCGTTCATGGCTCTTGATGTGGGAACGGCGTATGTGAATTGCGTGAACGCCGCTAGACGCTGGCGCCGCGACGTTTTGAGTGTTTGAACGAGTGTATGAACGACAAATTCTTTTTACAAATTCGCATATAATCGTGGGCCATACCATTTTGATATGCCCTCGGCAATGCTGAACTTTCGCGAAGTGCAGGCGTTCCGCGCCGTTATGTTGTCGGGCTCGATGACGCAGGCGGCCAAGGATCTGCACACTTCGCAATCGAATATCAGCCGTGTGATTAGTCAGCTCGAGCGGCGCATCGGCGTCAAGCTCTTCGAACGTCAAATCGGCAAGCTGATGCCGACGCTCGAAGGCCAGGTGTTTTTCAGGGACGTCGAGCACACGTTCGATAGCTTGCGCGGCCTGGAAGAGAAAGCTGCATCGATCCGCAAGCGCGGCAGCGGGCGCCTGCGCGTCGCGGCGGTACCGTCGCTGGCCATGGTGGCCGTGCCCGATGCGATCCACGTCTTCGCGCAACAGTACCCCGATGTCGACATCACGTTGCAGGTCGCCGATTCACTCACAGTATGTCAGTGGCTGGCGACCGGTTATGCGGATGTCGGCATCGCATCCGAGATCTTCAATCCAACCAGCGTCGGGTGCGAAGTCGCTCACAAGAGTGACGGCGTTTGCATCACGCCGCTCGATCACCGACTCGCAGGGCGCGAGCACGCAATTTCGCCTGAAGATCTGATAGGTGAGCGCTTCTTATCCTTGAAATCAAGCGATGTGATGCGAAAGCGAATCGATGATGCCTGTCTGATCGATGGCGAGGAAAAGCGCATCCTAGGCTACGAGTCGCACTTCTCAGCCGCGATCTGCCGCATGGTCGTTCGCGGCATGGGGGTAAGCGTGATGAACCGCCTCGTCGCGCGCGAGTACGAGGACCAGTTAGCGATCCTGCCTTTTTCGCGGCGCATCGAGTTCATCACCTACGTCGTCTACCCGCTGAATATTCCAATGAACATGCTAGCCAAGGCGTTTGCCGAAGCGTTCCGAAAGAGCAGCGGCTAGAGTGCGACGGCGCAGCGATTGGGAGCCCATATCAACCAACGATCGCTGCCGATCAAAAGCCTATTTGACGGTTCTAATCGGCCTTCTTAGCCTCGGGGCATCTTGTTTCGCACGGCAACGCACGAGGGTGATGCGGTGCCATACGGTTAACACCGGCACGAGGCAGTGTCGTTCATTGCCCCCCGCTCAGGCGATGCCACCACCGCTGATTTCACTCGCCGTGCTTCTGACCGCGTGGCCCCATTCTTCGATACGGCTCGGATCGAACCGCGATTCCGGCATCGAAAAGCAGACGCTCGCGACCGCGATGCCATTGGTGTCAAGCACTGGCGCGCCGATCGCGTAAATCGCATTGCGGTACTGACCGAGGTTGATGGAATAGCCTCGCTTGCGGATACGCGCCAGTTCCTCGCGGATCTCTGCCGGATCGTTGATCGTGTTTTCGCCGTACTTGGGCAACTCTCGGCCAAGGATCGTATCAACCTGCTCGTCGTTCATGAAGGCGAGCACCGCAAGGCCGTTGGCCGTCGCGTGAAATGGAGAGACATTGCCGATCGAATAGGCGGTGCGCACGACCTGTTTGCACTCGGTTTCCTCCACCAGAACCATCGCTGTTGTGCCGTCTGGTATCGACAGATGAACGGTTTCGTTGACCAGACTACATAGGTTCTGCATCGGTGAGCGGGCAGCCTTCTGCAAAGCACCGCCCTTCAGCGCATTGGGGCGTACGCCGATGACGCGGGCGCCTACCTCCCATCGCGCCGTCTCGGTTCCCGCTTGCCGCAGCCAGCCGGCTTCCTGGAACGTCATCAATACGCGCTGCACGCTGGACTTC
>JBQCDS010000118.1:0-2492 GCA_051961035.1 Trinickia sp.
AGATCGCCGATACGCTGGTGCGCTCTGGCGCGATCGACGTGCTGGTCATCGATTCGGTCGCGGCGCTCGTGCCGAAGGCCGAAATCGAGGGTGAGATGGGCGATTCGCTGCCGGGCTTGCAGGCGCGGCTGATGTCGCAGGCACTGCGCAAGCTCACCGGTACGATCAAGCGCACGAACTGTCTCGTTATCTTCATCAACCAGATTCGGATGAAGATCGGCGTGATGTTCGGCAACCCGGAAACGACCACTGGCGGTAACGCGCTGAAGTTCTACGCTTCGGTGCGTCTCGATATCCGCCGCATCGGCTCGATCAAAAAGAACGACGAAGTCATCGGCAACGAAACGCGTGTGAAGGTCGTGAAGAACAAGGTGTCGCCGCCGTTCCGCGAAGCCATCTTCGACATCCTTTACGGCGAAGGTATTTCGCGCCAAGGCGAGATCATCGATCTGGGCGTGCAAGCGAAGATCGTCGACAAGGCCGGCGCCTGGTACAGCTACAGCGGCGAACGGATCGGCCAAGGCAAGGACAACGCGCGTGAATTCCTGCGCGAGAATCCGGACATCGCACGCGAAATCGAAAATCGGATCCGCGAGTCGCTTGGCGTCAACGCCATGCCGGCAGGCGGTGGCGGCGTTGCAGTGGCCGACGAAGAAAAGTAAGTCGCGCGTGATACGGAAAGGACGGTCGGCGCCGAGCGGGCGGTTTGAAGGGCGCCGCTTCGGCGCTCGTGGCGGGCGTCGCGGCAACACGGCCGGTGAAGATGCCTCCGGCGCCGGGACGCGGAATGCCGCGGCGCCGTCCCGCCCCGATTCGCTCGATGGTTCGAATTCCGTCGATCCTCTTCGTCCCCTCGATCCGCTCGATCCGCTCGATCCATCGTCGGCCTACCCGGCGCCTGATTTACCGGCTTCGTCCTCCGAGCAAACCGGCCGTTCGCGACGGCCCACTCGGTCGTTGAAGATGCGAGCGATCGATTACCTCTCCCGACGCGAATACAGCCGGGCCGAACTCACCCGCAAGTTGGGCCCGTTCGTCGAAGAGGGCGACGAGCTCATTGCGCTGCTCGATTCTCTCGAGCGTGAGGGCTTGTTGTCCGACGCACGATTTGCCGAAAGCGTGATGAACCGGCGTTCGTCTCGTATGGGGGCGAGCCGCATCGTCAGCGAGCTGCGTCAGCACAAGCTTGACGACACCCTGATCGAATCGGTCGGCTCGCAACTTCGCGAAACGGAGCGTGCTCGCGCACAAGCGGTGTGGTCAAAGAAATTCGGTGTGCTTCCTCAGTCGCCCGCCGAGCGCGTGAAGCAGGCGCGCTTTCTGGCGATGCGCGGTTTTTCGCATGCGACGATCGCTCAGATTCTCAAAGGCGACGACGATTGGAATGACGAGTAAGGGTAACGCCCCCTCAGCCATCCCGCTCGATCAGCCTCTCCGATGGACCTCCTCGGCCGGCCCGCTCATTCAGCCCTCTCGGTTAGCTTGTGCAGTCATCCCACTCGACCGGTTCGCTCAGCCATCCCACTCGTTTAGCCCCTTGCCGCCCGCATGCCCCCAAGTTGCGCCCGAAGCGCCGCTGGTGCAACCCACGCGCGCGTCGCCGGGCCATCCTAATCCGGGCTATCGGCGTCTCAAATACTCAGTATGGTAAAATCCTCAGGTTTCCTCTCCAGCCGTTCCCCTCCCATGCCGCTTTCGCCGCCCGTCGCCCGCCAGTTGCGCCATCGTCGCGCGATACGAGCGGAAGCCTACGAGCGAGACGACGGCCTATGGGATATCGAGGCGTGTCTGACCGACCATAAACCGCGCGACGTCGCATTGGCCCCCGGTGTCCGGCCTCGAGGCCTACCGATCCATGAACTCTGGCTGCGTATCACGATCGACCGCAAGCTCACCATCGTCGATGCCGAGGCGTCGTCCGAATGGGTGCCTTATCCCGGTCACTGCGAAGCCGCCAATCCCGCCTACCGCGCCCTCATCGGTCTCAACCTCCTCAACGATTTCGGCCGCCACGCACGGCGCTTGCTCGCCGGAACGGCAGGCTGCACGCATCTCACCGAACTTTGCTCCGTCTTGCCGACCGCCGCGATCCAAGCGTTCGCCGGCGACGTCTGGAGCACGCGCGACAGCGCGACGGACGCGTCGAAAGACGGGACCCAAAATACCGGCGCCCATCGCGTACCGCCATTCCAGCTCAATCGCTGCCACGCGCTGCGGTTCGACGGCGAAGCGGTGAGGCGCTTTTATCCGCGCTGGTACGGACACGTACCGCGCAGCCTCGACGCGAGCGACGCATCGGAGGGTCAGGCACCCGCACCGGTGAGCCGCACGGCGAAGCCCGATACGCTCGGCTCGAAGGCGAGCAACGATCACGAAGTTCAATCCAACTCTCAGACTGAAGGGAATCACGCATGAAGATTCACGAGTACCAGGGTAAGGAAATCCTGCGGAAATTCGGCGTCGCGGTACCGCGCGGCAAGCCGGTGTTTTCG
>JBQCDS010000119.1:0-2639 GCA_051961035.1 Trinickia sp.
TGCGACAGCACGACGTCTTCCCACACCGTGAAGTCTTGCCACGGCTGGCCGCCCATCGCGATCGGCATGATGCCGTCGGCCTTCATCTTGTCGGCGAGCTTGAAGAATTCGTCCCAGTTCGCCGGCACCTTGCCGCCCGCCTTGTCGAGCGCGGCCTTGTTGATGTACAGCCAGTTCACGCGGTGCACCGAGAACGGCGCGGCAACATAGTGGCCGTCAGCCTGCATGATCTTGTCGATCTGCGGCGGAAGATTCTTCTTCCAGTCGCCCGCTTTCGCGACGGAATCGATATTCACGAGAACGTCTTGGTCCGCCCATTCCTTGATCAGCGGCCCTTTGATCTGCGCGGCGCTCGGCGCGTTGCCGGAGATCACTTGAGTTTTCAGTGCGGTCATGGCCGCGGCACCCGCACCGCCCGCCACCGCGAAGTCCTTCCACGTGTAGCCTTGCTTCGTCATGTCGTCCTTCAGGACGCCGATGGCCTTCGATTCACCGCCCGAGGTCCACCAGTGCAGCACTTCGACGGATTCCCCCGCTTGGGCCGCCGACACGCCCAGCATCAGCCCCGTGGCGCACAGCGCAGCCATGATCGCGCGAACTTTCATTCTTTATCTCCTCCAGACTACTGACCTAGTAACGAGTGCTCCCCTTTTCTTGTGCCGGGGAACGGTGGTTGGGTGCAACAGAACAACACTGGATATGGCCGAGCCGCAACCGGCGCGCGCGGCGCGCCTAGGGCCGAACTCGGCCACGAAGGGTCACTGGGAAATGCGTGCTTCCATGCTTAGGCGACTGTCTCCTCTTTTGAATTCGGCCGACCGCGTCGCGCGGATCGAGCTCGGGGAGGCAGCGCCGGGAAAAACGCGCTGCTAACATGCACGCGCGATGCTAATAAAGAACACGCGGCGTGCAGCCGCCGATCGGCTTCCAAACCTTCCCGCTGCCGCTCTTGAGCGAAGGTTTTTGCAATCGATCGACGTTACCTCTTGATTTGGATTGTAGTTAAACTACAATTCAGTGTCAAAATTATTTTTATCGCGCTACAAGCCATCGCAACTTCGAGCAGCCACCCCTGCAGTACGTCCCTCGAATCGCGCCCGCAACCCTTTGACTTCGGCTCACGACTCATGCAAATCGACTCAGGCTTCACTTTCGTTCTCTTCGGCGGGACTGGCGATCTGTCGATGCGAAAGATTCTTCCGGCGCTGTACGAGGCCCACCGTGCGGGCATGCTGTCCGAACAAGGCAAGATCGTCGCCGTGGCCCGGCACGCGGCCGACCGCGACGGCTACATCGAATGGGTAAACAGCAACGTCAAGTCCCACGTCTCCAAAGGCGGGCTCGATGAATCGGCCTGGCAGCGGTTCTTGGAACGCATCGCCTATGTGAAGCTCGATTTGGGCAACCCCGAGGACTTCAATCTGCTGCGCGATGCGCTCGACAACCACGGGGGCACGCGCGTCTTCTATCTCGCCACGGGCCCCTCGCTGTTCGTGCCGATCTGCCGCGCGCTCGCCGCTGTCGGATTGAACGCGAACGCGCGCATCGTCCTGGAAAAGCCGCTCGGCTACGATCTGCGTTCGTCGAACGCGATCAACGATGCGGTGGGTGAAATCTTCGCCGAAGAGCAGATCTATCGGATCGATCACTACCTCGGCAAGGAGCCCGTGCAGAACCTGCTCGCGCTGCGTTTCGGCAATGCCCTTTTCGAGCCGCTGTGGCGCCGCGAGTGGGTGGAAAGCATTCAGATCACGATCGCCGAAGAACTCGGTGTCGAAAGCCGGGGCGATTTCTACGACAACACGGGCGCGCTGCGCGACATGGTGCAAAACCACCTGTTGCAACTGCTGTCGATCGTCGCGATGGAGCCGCCCCACTCGATGGATTCCGATTCGGTCCGCGACGAAAAGCTGCGCGTGCTGCGTGCGCTCAAGCCGATCGATACGCGCGACATTTCGAAGATCGCCGTGCGCGGCCAGTATCATGCGGGCGTGATCAGGGGCAATTCGGTGCCGGCCTACGCGACGGAGCATGGCGTGAAGCCGCAAAGCACGACCGAAACGTTCGTGGCGTTGAAGGCCGAGATCGAGAACTGGCGTTGGGCCGGCGTGCCGTTTTTCTTGCGCACGGGCAAACGCCTCGCCGATCGCATCGCCGAAATCGTCGTCAATTTCAGGCCCGTGCCGCATTCGGCCCTCGGCCCCACGGCGTTGCGGCCCGGTGCGAACCGCCTCGTGATCCGGTTGCAGCCGAACGAATCGATTCGCCTGTATTGCCTGGCCAAACAGCCGGGCGAAGGCATGAATCTCTCCAGCGTGCACCTCGACCTCGCCTTCGATCAGTTCTTCAAGGAAGGACAAATGGAGGCGTATCAGCGCTTGCTGCTCGACGTCATCAACGGACGCCTGGCCCTCTTCGTGCGGCGCGACGAGCAAGAAGAGGCATGGCGCTGGGTCGAGCCGATCCTCAACGAGTGGGCCGCCTCGAACAAGCCGCCGACGCCGTATGCGTCGGGCACCTGGGGCCCGGCCGCGGCGAGCGCCATGCTCGCGCAACACGATACCTGCTGGTTAGAAGAAGAAAACTAAGTTGTCGATGTAGTGGAACGACGAACCGGCAACGCGCCGCGCGGCACGCTT
>JBQCDS010000120.1:0-3100 GCA_051961035.1 Trinickia sp.
CACGCCGGCTGGGCGCAATTGCAAGAAAGCGAGTTCGCCGGGTGGGCGCCGCTCGGTGTCATCGGCCAAATCGTGCCGTGGAATTTTCCGTTGCTGATGCTCGCGTGGAAGGTGGCGCCCGCGATCGCGCTCGGCAACTGCGTCGTGCTCAAGCCGGCGGAATACACGCCGCTCACGGCGCTGCTGTTCGCCGAGTTGGCGAGCCAAGCCGGCTTGCCCGACGGCGTGCTCAACGTCGTGACCGGCGATGGCCGCACGGGCGCCGCCGTCGTCGATCATCCCGATGTCGACAAGATCGCCTTCACGGGTTCGACCGAAGTGGGCCGGCTGATCCGCTCGGCCACGGCCGGCTCGGGCAAGTCGCTCACGCTCGAACTTGGCGGCAAGTCGCCGTTCATCGTCTTCGACGATGCCGATCTCGATGGGGCCGTCGAGGGCGTGGTCGACGCCATCTGGTTCAACCAAGGGCAGGTCTGCTGCGCGGGGTCGCGTCTGCTCGTGCAGGAGGGCGTCGAGGCGCGCTTCATCGCCAAGCTCAAGCGCCGCATGGCGACGCTGCGCGTCGGGCCTTCGCTCGACAAGACGATCGACATGGGAGCGATCGTCGATCCGATTCAACTCGCGCGGATCGAATCGCTGGTCGAATTGGGACGCAGCGAAGGATGCGATGTCTGGCAACCCGCTCAACTCGCGCTGCCGACAAGCGGCTCGTATTACCCGCCGACACTCGTGACGAACGTCGCGCCGGCCGGCCTGCTTGCGCAGGAGGAAATCTTCGGCCCCGTGCTGACGGCTATGAGCTTTCGAACGCCTGACGAGGCCGTCGCGCTCGCGAACAACACGCGCTACGGCTTGGCGGCGAGCGTGTGGAGCGAGACGATCGGGCGGGCGCTCGACATCGCGCCGCAACTCGCCTGCGGCGTCGTTTGGATCAACGCCACCAACCTGTTCGATGCGAGCGTCGGGTTCGGCGGCTATCGCGAGTCCGGGTACGGTCGCGAAGGCGGGAAGGAAGGCGCGTTCGAATATCTGAAGCCGATCGGCTGGGGCAAGGGCGCGCTGCGCGAGGCCAGCTCCGCATCGCCCGCCGGCGCATGGGAGGCCGGCGAGCGGCCCGAGAGCGTCGAGTTCGTCGATCGCACGGCGAAGCTTTTCATCGGCGGCAAGCAAGCGCGCGCCGACGGCGGCAATTCGCGCGCCGTTTATGCACCGAGCGGTGCGTTCGTCGGCGAAGTGGCCGACGGCAACCGCAAGGATGTGCGCGATGCCGTGGCCGCGGCAAGGAGCGGCGCGAAATGGTCGCAGATGAGCGGCCACGCCCGCGCGCAGGTGCTGTATTACCTCGCCGAAAACTTGTCCGCCCGCGCGGGGGAGTTCGCCCGCCAGCTCGTTCGGCGCACGGAGTGCGACGACGGCGCGGCGGCGCGGGAAGTCGACGCGTCGATCGCGCGGCTCTTCACTTATGCCGCGTGGGCCGATAAATTCGATGGCGCCGTGCATACGCCGCCGCTGCGCGGCGTGGCGCTCGCCATGCACGAACCGCTCGGCGTGATGGGCATCGCCTGTCCCGACGAAGCGCCGTTGCTCGCGCTGGTCTCGCTGATCGGCCCGGCGCTCGCGCTGGGCAACCGCGTCGTGGTGTTGCCGAGCGAGGCGTGTCCGCTCGCGGCGACCGATCTGTACCAAGTCGTCGAAACCTCGGACGTTCCGGCCGGTGCCATCAACATCGTCACGGGCGCGCGCGCCGCGCTGCTGCCGGCGCTGGCCAAGCACGACGATGTCGATGCCCTCTGGTGCTTCGGCCGCGCGGACGAGACGACGTGCGTCGAACGGGAGTCGGTCGGCAACTTGAAACGCACTTTCGTGGACTACGGACGCCGGCTCGATTGGTTCGATCGTGCGAGCGAAGGCATTGTTTTCTTGCGTCAAGCGGCACAAATCAAGAATATCTGGGTTCCGTACGGCGATTGACGCTCCGTTGCCCCCGCTCGAATCAGCGCGGCGGCGGCGATACGGCGCGATGTGCCACGGAAATCCAACATCGACCGAATGAAAGAAAGGAGACACTGTGCTGAAAAACCTGGATCCGCTTCTCAATGCCGACGTGCTTCACGCGTTGAGCGCGATGGGCCACGGCGATGAGCTCGTGATTTGCGACGCCAACTTCCCGGCCGAATCCGTGGCGCGCGCCACCGTGCTGGGCAAGTTGCTGCGCATGGACGGCGTCGACTCGGCGCGTGCCGTGCGCGCCGTGCTGTCGGTCATGCCGCTCGATACGTACGTCGAAGCGCCCGCGATGCGCATGGAGGTGGTCGGCGATCCGCAGGCGCTGCCGATGGTGCAACGCGAGGCGCAGGCCGAAGTCGACCACGCCGAGGGCCGCCCGGTGCCGTTCGCGCCGATCGAGCGACACGCGTTCTACGCCCGTGCGCGCAAGGCCTACTGCGTCATCGCGACGGGGGAAGCGCGCGGTTACGGCTGCTTCATTTTCTCGAAGGGTGTGATCCTCGCGCCCGACGCGCCGATCGACGCGTCGGGTGCACGCCCGGCGGAGCGCGGCAAATGAGCGGGCGCGTCGTCATCCTTGGCATCTACGTGACCGATCTGGCATTCCGGGCCGAACGCATGCCGGTGATCGGCGAAACGATCGCCGGCTCGGCGTTCGCCATGGGGCCGGGCGGCAAGGGTTCGAACAAGGCCGTCGCGGCCGCGCGCGCGGGTGCCCATGTCGTCTTCTGCACGCGCCTGGGCGACGACGCGTTCGGCGCCATCGCGCGCGAAACGTGGCGAGCGGAGGGCATCGAGGCGCGCGCGACGGTTGTCGAGGCGATGGCGACCGGCGCCGCGCATATTTTCGTCGATGCGGCGACGGGCTCGAACGCGATCATCGTCGCGGCCGGAGCGGCGGGCACGCTCGGGCCCGCCGACGCCGATGCGATCGAAGCCGACATCGCCCGTGCCCAGGTGTTCGTCACGCAATTGGAGCAGCCTGTCGCGGCGGCGCGCCGTGGGCTGGAGCTGGCGCGCAAGCATGCCGTCGCGACGGTCCTCAACCCGGCGCCCGCGCTGCCGCTGCCCGACGACATCTTCCCGCTGTGCG
>JBQCDS010000121.1:0-5095 GCA_051961035.1 Trinickia sp.
CTTTTTAGAAGATGACTAGAAGGCGGCTAGAAGGCGACGAACGGCCCGGAACCGGCCGGCGAGCCGGTCTGATCCATACCGTAGTAGACGTTTTGGCCGTAGAAGAACGGCATGCCGAGATCGACGAACGTCGCGCCGCCCAGACTCCCGGCGAGGTCGTTCAACGCGTAATTGCCGTTCTGAAGCAACTGGTTGGCGTTGCCTACCGCCATCGACAGCGCTAATCCGGCCGGCGCGCCGGGCGCGGACGCGTTGTAGTTCGCCACGCTGACGGCGCGCGTGACGATCGACGGCGGACAGTAGAACGACGCGGTGCTGCCCGAGCAGCTGGTCAACGTGTTGTCGCTGAAGAAGTAGGCATTCGAGCCCGAGTCGAAGAAAGCCGTGACTGGATTGCCGAAGAAGGTGGCGTTCACGTCGCCGTAAGGGTTCGTCATCAGCTTTGTCACCGTGCTCGGCAGCGCGTTGTTCGATTGCGTGCCGATGCCGAACGTCAATATGCCCGTGACCGTGCTCTGGCCGCTCGGGCCAATCGCAGGCATCGACAGCATCACGCCGTTGTTGTCGGCCGGGAACTTCGAGACCGGATTGGTGACCTGCTGCGCGACAGGCAGGAGCGTCTGCACGCAGTTGATGTCGCCCGGGCACGTGTAGTAGTTGCTGTTGCCGACCGGGGGATTCGCGCACAGCGCCCCGCAATCGCTCTGGGCCACCCCGATGCCGAGGATGCCGTTGGCGGCGAGGGCGGCGGGCGTCAGCTCGAGCGTACCCGTCGAGCACCCTCCCGTCGCCACCGCGCTTTGCGGCAGATCGCCGATGACCTGCACCGGCAGGCTGGCGGCGGTTTCCCCACCAATCTTGACATCGGCCGAGCGGACGCTGCCCCATGTAAACCCGTCGGCGAACGCCGTGCATTCGGCGACCGTGCCGCCGGCCACTGTCTGCTTCGGCAATGCCCCCAGCACTTGGCTGAGCGCCGAACTGGCGAGCCGAAGCCCGAACGATTCCGTATCGACCTGGATGTTGTTCACCGTTTGGCAGAGGGTCGTGCCCGGCGCGCAAATCGTCACGCTGACGGCCGGAATGTTCGCGACGCCTTGCACGCCTTGCGCCACGACGACGGACACCTGATTCGCCGCGGACGGCGACGCACCGCCGCCGCCCGTGCCGCCTCCACCGCCGGCACCGGCCGAATCCGATCCCCCGCCTCCGCCGCACCCGGCGATGAACACGGCCACGGCCGCCACACCGAGCGCACGCAGCGCTCGAACAACTTTGCCTGGATTGCGCAACATGATTCTCCCTTGCTCGCTCGCTTATTTAATGTCGGCGCCGGTCATACCGGCCGGCAGCGCATTGGGCAGCCACGCTTGGCCAAAGAACGAGCCCATGTGGCCGCCTGAATAGACGACCAGATCGGTCTGCTGGATGGCGACGGGCCCGCGTCCGCGGCGCACCGCGTGCAGCGCTTGGACGCCGCTCGCGTACTGCGGGAAATAGTTACCGAGCAAGGTGGGCAAATCGGGCATGCGCGGACCGTTCCACCCAATGCCGAAGACGCGGCCATCGGGGCCGACGTATTCGCGCACGCGGGTGCCGCTCGAATAGGTCGTTGCGCGCACGGAGTACTGGGCGGCAGCGCCGGACGCCGGCGCGGCCATCGCGGGCGAAGCCGTGCGAGCGCTGGGTGACAAGACGGTGGTCGTCGCGCCGGAGGGCGTGGGCATGGGCGCCCCGCCAAGTGCCGCGCGAACGGGCGAGGCCAAGGCCGCGACGGCGCAGCCAACGAGCGCCGTACAAGCGGCGGCGCGCAAAGGACGATTCGGCATCGGATCGATTCCTCTCAGGTTGGACCCGGCGGGGCGTTGCCGCCGGTTCTATCGTTCTTCTTATTCAATTTAGTACATGCGAACGTCAGCGAACGAAGCGAGTTTGCGGCGCAAGATACATGCCGGAGAAATGGCCGCGAACCGTCGCACGCACGGCCGACGCGCCGGATAGACAGCCGGCCGCCGGCACGCAGCGCAAAAAGCGCGAACGCAGCAAAGACGAATGCAGGGGAAAGGAGACAGGCTTGCGAGGTTGGCCCGCCCCTGCGCAAGGGCCGGCACACTGGGCCGCCGATCGTCCGCGCTTAAGGCCGTAGGCCGCGCGCTCGATCGGCGGATGTGACGCGATTGCTTAGAACGCGACGGAAGCGGCCGTCGCTACGCCGATCCGGCCGTCGGTGACGGGATCGTAGGTCATGTAGACGGTACGGCCGTAAAAGAACGGCATGCCGTAATCGACGGCGAATATCCCAGCCGTTCCGGCCAGGTCCGAGAACGCATATCCGCCGCCCAGGAACAACGCGTTCGCGTTTTGGACGTTGATCGAGACGGTGGCTGTCGTGCCGTTGAACCCAGTCACGGACGACTGGAGCGACACCAGGGACGAAGGACAATAAAAGCCGTTGCCGCAAGACGTCAAACTGCCGTCGATGAAGAACAGGCCGTTCGATCCCGTATCGAAAAACGCGCCGCGCGAGACGGAGCTGACGTTCGTATACGTCGTGCCGTTCAGCGAAGCGCTTTTCACGTCGCCGAAGTGGTCGGTCGTGAACGTTTGAATACCCGAGGGCGGCACGGCGTTGTTCGCTTGCGTGTTCAGGCCGAATGTCAGATACCCTGACGCACTCATGGCACCCGACGATCCAACGGTCGGCATGTTCAGGACCACGCCGTTGTTGTCGGTGGCGAAGAAGCGGATGGGATTGGCCACCTGCTGCGCGAGCGGCACGGCTTGATCCGAGCACGCACTCATCACGCCGCCGCTGAGCGTACAGCCGTAATAGATGCTGTTCGCCGTCGTGCTCTGGCAGCCGGTGCCGCAGTCGTACTTCGCGGTGCCGATTCCCAAAATGCCGTTGACGCCGCCCAACTGCGAGGGCGCGTTGTGGAGGGTGCCGCTCGCGCAGTTGTTGCTGCTGCCGCCAGCCGCGGTTTGGGAGACGTCGCCCAAGATGTGGATCGGCACGCTCGATGCCGTTTCGCCGCCGATCGTCACGTCTGCCGTGCGCACGGAGCCCCAGCTGTTGCCGTCGGCGAAGCCCGCGCATTCGGCCACCGCTTTGCCGTTCGCGGTTTCTGGCGTCAACGCGGCGAGCATCGTGCTGCCCACCGCGCTGGACGCGAGGCGCAGCCCGTACGAACCGGTATCGAGTTGGACGTTGCTGATCGTCGCGCAAAGGGTGGTGCTGCCGGGCTGGCAGATCTTCACGGTGACCGCCGGCATGTTCGTGGCGGTCGTCGCGGACGAGACGACCACCGCTACCTGATTGCCCGCCAGCGTCGCCGGGGTATTGGAAACCGGGCCGCTGGCGATGACCGTGGTGCCGCCGCTCGTGCTGCCGGTGGTGGTGATGCTCGTGCTGGTGCTGCTCGATCCGCCGCCGCCGCACGCCGCGACGAGCGAGACGATTGCCGCCAAACCGAGCGTGCCGAGCGCCCGGGCCATTTTCGGGTTGATGTACAACATGTTTTACTTGCCCTCGCTCGCTTATTGGATATCCGTGGCGCTCACGCCGGCCGGCAATGCCGACGGCAGATACGCTTGTCCACCGAACGATCCCATGTGGCCGCCCGAGTGCACGACGAGGCCGGGCAAGTCGACGACGACCGGCCCGCGCCCCGGGCGCGCGGCTCGCTGGGCGGCGAGTGCATCCGTGTACTGCGGGAAATAGGCGCCGAGCAGCACCGAGAGATTCGGCATGACGGGCCCGGTCCAAGCGATGCCGAACACCATCCCTGTGGTCGAGAGGTATTCGCGCACCACGGTGCCGCTGCCGTAGGTGGTTTGCGTCACCGTGTACGGTGCGGCCGTGGCCGTGCCGGCGGCACCGGACGCCACGTGAGCGATCGGCGCGATCGAGCTGGAAACCGCCCCCGTGGGTGGCGGCGTAGGCACGCCGCCGAGCGCGGCGAAAGCGGGCGCCGCGCAAGCGAGCGCAGCCCAAGTGAACGCCGCGCAAATCGCGGCGTGCGTCGTCCGAGTCGACATCGAGAAAGGCCCCCCGTTACGTTGCTTTTATCGCGCCCCTCGGCGCCTGTTTGCCGGTGCCATCGGTGAAACCACGGCGCGAACGAAACATTCGCGCCGGCCTGCGGGAGATGGACCGAGCGTCGCCCCGCGGCAAATACGACGAAAGGCAGTCCGCACGAGGCGGGCCGCCTTTCCTAAAGTCGACCGATACGACTATCCGTCAGAAGCCGAGGCTTGCCAGCAGATCGTCGACGTCCGCCTGATCCTGCACGACGTCGGTGCGCCCTTCCGGGTTGATCTGCGGGCCGTTGAGCAGGTGCTCGGGCGTGTTCATTACACCGCCGCCCTGATCCGCCTTGAGCGCCGCCGCCGTGAGCGCGAACTGCTCGCGCCGCTCGGGAGCGATATTCTCGACGAGCACGCCAAGCAGCTGCTGTTCGATGACATAGACGACGTCCGTGATCTTCTTGATGACCTGTCCGGTCAGATCTTGGAAGTCCTGGGCGAGCATGATTTCGAGCAGCTTTTGGTTCGTGGCCGCCGTCGCGTCCGGCACGCTCGCGAGAAAGGCGCGCGTGTCGGTCATCAGCGTGCGCACTTCTTCGCGCTCGATCGGCGCGGCGTACCAGCGCTCCCAGCGGCCGTCGAGTTCCGCCGCATCGGCTTGCAGCTTTTCTTGCAGCGGCTTGGCGATGTCGATCGCCGTCAGCACGCGCTCCGCCGCTTGCTCGGTCATATCCGCGACGTACTTGAGACGGTCGCGCGCGTCGGGCACCGCCTCGGCGGCGTGCTCGATCTGCTTGTCCAAACCGAGTTCGCGCATCGAGTCGCGCAGCGTCTTCGTCAGTTGACCGATCCTCGTCAGGATGCGGTCGGCCGTCAAATCGGGGCCTTCGGTCTCGTCCGATTGCGTATTGATGGACTCGTTCACTTCAGCTCCCGGTCTTCGCCATCTTCTCGAGAATCTTCGTGAGTTTTTCGTCGAGCGTGGCGGCGGTAAACGGCTTCACCACATAGCCGCTCGCGCCGGCCTGCGCCGCCGCGATGATGTTCTCTTTCTTCGACTCGGCCGTGA